>NZ_KV830934.1:32185-32415 GCF_001836955.1 Staphylococcus sp. HMSC063A07 | reverse complement strand
GGTTCGGCAGTTCGAATCTGCCCCCCTCCATATTTTTAAATAGGGGCATAGTTCAACGGTAGAATAGAGGTCTCCAAAACCTTTGATGTGGGTTCGATTCCTACTGCCCCTGCCATGGCGGTTGTGGCGAAGTGGTTAACGCATCGGATTGTGGTTCCGACACTCGAGGGTTCGATTCCCTTCAACCGCCCTTATTATTAATGGGCTATAGCCAAGCGGTAAGGCAACGG
>NZ_KV830934.1:0-32085 GCF_001836955.1 Staphylococcus sp. HMSC063A07 | reverse complement strand
CACGCGCTGGTTCGAATCCAGCTAGCCCAGTTATTGGCGGCATAGCCAAGTGGTAAGGCAGAGGTCTGCAAAACCTTTATCACCGGTTCAAATCCGGTTGCCGCCTCCAGGTTATGCGGGAGTAGTTCAACTTTTAGAACACATTCCTTCCCGGAATGAGATATAGGTGTAAATCCTATCTTCCGCTCCAATATTGCTTCCAACAGGAAGTTTTTTATTTATAACTGTGCCGGCGTGGCGGAATTGGCAGACGCGCGGGACTCAAAATCCCGTTCCTTTATTGGAGTGTCGGTTCGACCCCGACCGCCGGTATATTGACCTCTAAACATTGTAGTGTTTAGAGGTTTTTTATTATGTGAAAAATTCAAATGAAATCCTAATAAGTCATAAAGCTATTTTGCGACGATAGTTCATAGACCATATATTGAAATCGAGCCAACTGTTGAGCATATTTCTGTAGTAATGATTCTTTGCCAAAACTTGTAGTAACAAAATTTTTTACATATTTTTAAGCGGGATTGTAACTAGTAGCTTTCCCTCGACTTATGCAATTATATTATCATTGGAAACCTAAAACTTTTGATTAATTTTTACTTAGATATGATAGAAAGATATTATAAAAAGTTTGAGAAATCATTATAAATTGATACTTACAGGTAATTAAACCTTAGTACAAGATATACAATTTTATAAAGGTAATACTAAATTGGAATAAGATATTGTAATTTTTAAGAGTTGCTAGTGAAATGGAATATTTGGTTAATCAGTCATTATCTTTGTTGAATTAGCTAATAAAGACGTTATAGTCTTAGAATTGAGGTCCTGTTTATATCACTATATTTGATTTTTTACGATTAATGAAAATTTTGGTTGTTTAATGCCGATGAGTATAATATTATTAATCTAATGTAATTATTGGAGGTTTGAAATGACTAAACAACATGTTAATGTAAAAGGTTTCTTTAGTAATATATTGAATGCTGTAGGGGCCGGAGTAGTTATTGCGCTGTTGCCTAATGCCTTATTGGGGGAGTTATTAAAGCTATTTAAGGATGATTACCAATTTTTGGGTATGATTTTTCAATTGGTTACTGTTATACAATCATTTATGGCATTTATAATAGGTGTTTTAGCAGCACATCAATTTAAATTTAATGGTGCTGGTGCTACGCTGATTGGAACTTCTGCAATGTTAGGTTCTGGTGCGATACATATTACAACTAGTGGGGTTACCTTAAAAGGTATCGGCGATATAATTAATGTTATTTTAGTAGTAATTGTTGCTTGTTTTTTATATTTAATTTTTCAGAATAAATTTGGATCTTTAGAGATGATTATTTTACCTGTTGCCATACCTGTATTAAGCGGTATATTTGGCTTGTATACTTTACCGTATGTTCAAACTATAACTAAGGCATTAGGTCATATGATTAATTCATTTACTGAACTTAATCCATTGCTGATGTCTATTCTGATTTGTGTCACGTATTCATTATTAATGGTTACACCGATTTCTTTAGTAGCTATTGCAACGGCTATTAGTTTAGATGGTTTGGGAAGTGGTGCGGCTAATATGGGTATAGTAGCAGCTTGCGTAACTTTCATATTTGGCTCATTAAGGGTAAATTCAGCGGGTGTCAATATTGTATTGTTAATCGGTGCAGCAAAAATGATGATACCAGTTTATTTAAAACATCTTATCATTATGATTCCTTTAGCTATTAATGGCGTAATTGGTGGAGTAATTGCTTATTCGATTGGTATAAAAGGGACACCGCTTTCTGCAGGATTTGGTTATACAGGATTAGTAGGGCCAATAAATGCATTAAATCGTATGACTGGCGATGTAACTATGAATATAATCTTATTAGCGTTTGGTTATTTTATCATACCATTTGCTAGCGCATTTATTATACATGAATTATGCAAAAAAATCATTCCTGGTTATACTAACGATATTTATAGATTTGAAATTCCAAAGCAGTAATATTTGCTTATAAAGAGCATATATACAGTGATATAAAAGAGTGCACAAGATGATTTATTTCATTTTGTGTACTCTTTTTTTAAAAAAGCTATTGCATATATATTTATTTAAATGTATAATAATGAACATCGAAAAGGAGGGGCAATCATGAAAAAGTTAATACAGTTGTTAATGGTTGTTGCCATAGTATGTGGTTTAACGATAGCCAACATAACACCGATTGCACATGCAGAACAGGATAAAAATTGGGAGAAAATTAAAGAAAGTGGAGAACTAAAGGTTGGTTTATCAGCAGATTATGCACCTATGGAATTTGAGCATAATGTTAATGGAAAAAATGAATATGCTGGTGTAGATATTGAACTTGCAAAAAAGATTGCTAAAGATAACCATCTTAAACTAAAAATTATAAATATGCAGTTTGATAGTTTATTGGGAGCATTAAAAACAGGAAAAATTGATATCATCATTTCAGGAATGACTTCAACACCTGAACGTAAAAAAGAAGTCGATTTTAGTGATCCATATATGTATTCTAATAATACGGTTTTAGTCAAGAAAAGTGATGCTAAAAAGTATCATTCATTAAAAGATTTAGCTAATAAAAAAATAGCTGTTCAAAAATCTACTGAGCAAGAAAAAATTGCACAGACTGAAATAGAAAACGCAAGTATCACTTCTTTGACGCGTTTACCAGATGCTATTCTTTCTTTAAAAAGTCATAAAGTAGATGCGGTAGTAATTGAGAAACCTGTAGCAGAAGCATATTTAAAGCAAAATAAAGAATTAACTTTAGCATCTGTGAAATTTAATGAGGATAAAAAGTCAACAGTTATAGCTATACCTAAAGATTCTCCAGAGGTAATGGCACATATCAATAAATCGATTAAAGATGTCAAAGATCATAATTTAATTGATAAATATATGGATAAAGCTTCTAAAGAAATGTCAGATGATGGTAACTTTTTTACTAAATATGGCAGTTTCTTCGTTAAAGGTATAGTCAATACAATTATATTATCAGCTATTGGCGTTATTATTGGTGCAGTTTTGGGAACGCTAATTGCATTAGCAAAATTGAGTAAAATTAAAATCATTTCGTGGATAGCTGCTGCTTATATTGAAATAATTAGAGGAACACCATTACTTGTGCAAGTATTTATTGTGTTCTTTGGTACTACTGCTGCATTAGGATTAGATATTTCAGCATTTATTTGCGGGATAATCGCTTTAATTATTAACTCATCAGCATATATTGCTGAAATTATTAGAGCTGGTATCAATGCAGTAGATAAAGGACAAACGGAGGCAGCTCAGTGTTTAGGTTTGAATTACAATCAAACAATGAAAAATGTCATTATGCCACAAGCGATTAAAAACATTTTACCTGCTTTAGGAAATGAATTTGTGACATTGATTAAAGAGTCATCAATCGTATCAACAATTGGTGTGAGTGAGGTTATGTTTAATTCTCAAGTTGTTCAAGGCATATCATTTGATCCGTTTACACCATTACTACTAGCTGCGGGATTATATTTTGTTTTAACATTCTCATTATCTAGAATTATGACTTTAATTGAAGGGAGAATGAAGGCCAGTGATTAAAATTAAAAATTTAATTAAGTCGTTTGATAAAAATGAAGTACTCAAAGATATAAATTTAGAGGTTCATAAAGGTGAAGTTGTATCCATTATTGGGCCATCAGGGAGCGGTAAAAGTACATTATTAAGATGTATGAATTTACTTGAACAACCAACAGATGGACATGTAATTTTTGAAGGAAAAGAATTAACAAGTAAAGACGTTAATTTAAATGAATTACGCCAAAATATGGGAATGGTTTTTCAAAGTTTTAACTTATTTCCACACAAAACAGTACTTGAAAATATATACATGGCACCGAAATTATTAAAAAAAGGTGATTTAGACACGTTAAAAAAAGAAGCACATAATTTATTAGAAAAAGTTGGTTTGGCGGAAAAAGCTGAAAATTATCCGAATCAACTTTCTGGAGGTCAAAAACAAAGAGTCGCAATTGCTAGAGCTTTGGCAATGCATCCAGACGTCATATTATTTGATGAACCAACATCTGCATTAGATCCAGAAGTTGTTAATGATGTGTTAAAAGTCATAAAATCTTTAGCTAAAGAAGGTATGACAATGGTTATAGTAACGCATGAAATGAGTTTTGCGAAAGATGTTAGTGATAAAGTTATCTTCATGGCTGATGGCTATGTTGTTGAAACAGGCAAGCCTGAAGATATATTTGAACATCCAAAAGAACAAAGAACTCAAAATTTCTTATCACGTGTATTATCATAGTCTAGTGATATTGTGACATAGATGTCTCTGACAAGTTGAAGGGAGCAGGATAGAATTCATTATGAAATTCTATCCTGCCTCTTGGTAAGGTTGACAAGGATTGAAAAAAGCTTGGTATAAGCGCATTTTCTATCCATTCAACTACTGCCAATATTTAGTCATAGGTTAAAAACATAATTATGTTCCAGATTCTTCATTATTATATTAAGTGGATTAAGATAAAGCATAGTTTTTTCAAGTACAAATTATTGAAGATAAAAGAAGCACAAAGTTGATTTATTTAAAACCATCTTTGTGCTGTTTTTTTGATTTTACGTCCCATCTTGTATTTTAATTTAAAGATTAACATGTTTTGATTAATGAAAAATTTATAGTTCTATCAATTTCAATTTCATTTGTGAATTTTTATCCAAGTGTTAGTGTGAAATTGTGGTAAAATGACTTATGTAAATTTTCAATGGGAGGCTTAGAGTTGAATACAGCTCATTTAAAAACAGAAATTATTCAATTTGCGCACAGCATTGGAATTGATCAAATAGGTTTTACTACAGCTGATCCATTTGATGAATTGAAGCAAAAATTAGAAGATTATCATGCAAAAGGTTACGCATCTGGATTTGAAGAATCTGATATAGCATTAAGAACAGAACCAAAACTTAGCTTGCCTACTGCGCGCTCTATCATCGCAATTGCTGTCGGATATCCTAATAAATTAAAAGGTGCGCCTAAAAGTGTACGTGGTGATCGCAGAGGTATGTTTGCACGTGCTTCATGGGGACAAGATTATCATACAATTATGCGGAATAGACTAGATAAATTAGCTGAATTTATTCAAAGTAAAGTGCCTGATGTTGAAATACAAAGTATGGTTGATACAGGTGTTTTATCGGATAGAGCTGTAGCTGAGCGTGCAGGTCTAGGTTTTGTTGGAAAAAATGGCTTTATTATTAATGCAGAATTGGGAACTTGGTCATATTTAGGAGAAATGTTAGTTAGTATTCCTTTTGAACCAGATGATCCCATTTTAGATAGTTGTGGTGATTGTACAATTTGTGTTGATCGTTGCCCAACAGGTGCTCTAGTTGGTAACGGACAACTAAATAGTCAAAAGTGTATTAGCTTTTTAACACAAACAAAAGGATATTTAGCTGATGAATATCGTTATAAAATAGGGAATCGTTTATATGGTTGTGACACGTGTCAACAAGTATGTCCTAAAAATAAAGGGATCAATACTGAACACGATGATATTATTCTAGAACCAGAAATTTTAAAACCAAGATTAATTCCATTATTACAAATGAGTAATAAAGAATTTAAAAATACTTATGGACATTTAGCTGGTGCGTGGCGAGGAAAGAAACCTATTCAAAGAAATGCAATTATTGCCTTAGCACATTTTAAAGCTAAAGAAGCACTACCCGAATTAAAAGAAGTTGCACTTAATGATAAAAGACCAATGATAAGAGCAACAGCTTACTGGGCAATAGGACAAATCGATGGTTATAATGCGCAATCATTTATCGATGCACATTTTGCTAAAGAAGTTGAAGAAGTACAACAAGAAATGATAAAAGGTTTAGAAATGAGGAGAAATTAAAATGACAAATCATATTGTTTTATATCAACCAGAAATACCTGCTAATACAGGTAATATAGCTCGTACATGTGCTGGCACTGACACACATTTACATTTAATAAAACCACTCGGATTTAGTACTGATGATAAAATGTTGAAACGTGCAGGTCTAGATTATTGGAAATTTGTAAATATTACTTATCATGAAAGTATTGAATCATTTTTTGAAACAACTTCAGGTAAATACTTTTTACTAACTAAATTTGGTAAAAAAACATATAGTGATTTTGATTTCTCTGATCGTGATGACGATTTGTATTTTATATTTGGCCGTGAAACTACAGGATTGCCACAATGGGTAAAAGAAAAATATGCTGACACTGCCTTAAGAATTCCAATGAACAGTAATATACGGTCTTTAAATTTATCAAATACAGCTGCTTTGCTTATTTATGAAGCATTAAGACAACAAAAATTTTACGGTTTGTCATAAATAAGGGAAATAGTGACTTAATTTATTTCATTGTAATTTAATGATATATTTATATTGATATTAAAAAGCGATGATATATCATAGTTTTAATAGCCTTAGATAGGGTAATATACAATTAATATCATTAATTTTTATTAAAGTTATAATTGAGGAGTGTAATAAAGAATGGCAATGAACTTTAAAGTATTTGAAAATAAAGATCAAGTTGCAGAGTATTCAGCAGATATCATTAGAAAACAATTTAACAATAATCCTACTACAATTGCTGGATTTCATTTAAACAAAGAGGCATCACCAGTACTTGATATGCTTAAAAAGAATGTTGACCAACATGCGGTTGACTTCAGCCAAATTAACATTCTTGACTATGATCAAAATCAAGAATATTTCAAAGCGCTGGGGGTTCCTGAGAGTCAAATTTATCCTATCTCATACGATCAAGATGCTGAAGCGTTTATCTCTGATAAAATCAAAACAAAAGATAATAAAGGGAAACTAATATTACAAGTAGCTTCAATTGATGATCAAGGAAACCTTAATATCAGTCTACGTCAAGGATTGTTAAATGCTAGAGAAATTATCTTAGTCATTACAGGACATAATAAAAAAGAAGTAGTAGAAAAACTGTATAATGAAAATGGAAAATCTAATTTTGAACCTGCTGATTTAAAAGCACATCGTATGGTAACGGTTATTTTAGACGAAGCGGCAGCTGAAGGTTTGCCAGAAGATGTACGTCATTACTTTACTGATCGGTTTGCTTAAAGTAAAAGCGATTATGAATAATATAGTGAGGTCATTTTAATGTCAAAAGAAAAAAAGAGTCGTTTAAATTATCATGAGGAAGAGAATGCGATGGTTGAAAATTTAGAAGACTTAAAAGAGCTGGGCAAAGAAATGGAACACATCTCAGAGAAAAATGACGAAGAAAAAGTTAATCAATCGCATGATACATCAAAGTCTTCAAATTCATAAAGACTAACAAAATGATTTGTAATGAATGCTTATGATGTAAATACTATATAATATAATTAAAAAGGGACGAGATTATAAAGTCAAAATGACTTATCTCGTTCCTTTTTAATTTAATCTGAAGCACGTCAGATTTTATGCTAAAATTAGAAGAAAACATTTAGAGGAGAAAGCGAATGTTCAGCAAATATTGGTTACATATCATCATATTAACGATAATTATTAGTTTGATTTCAATTAAAGGTTTCCCGATTGCTTTGGGAGCTTTATATTTACCTATATTATTTAAAGTTGTGAAGTTACAGCTTAATTTATCTAAAGGACTTGTAGATGATGTTAATGCAATTGCTTTTTTAAAGAGTAATCGCATCGGCATAGTGATTAGTGTTGTGTGCATATTATTAGTTACGGGGATACTATGTTACACACTTGATCATTTATATAGCAATTTCAATGGAATATTAGGCTTGTTAATCTCATTCAGTCCAATTACCTTAACTTTAAGTGTCATTTTATATATCATGTCAGCTTTTGCAACAGTGCAAGCCGTCAAAAATAAATACACTAAGTAAAGAAATAATATCGATTAACTATACTTAATTGGATTTTAGTGAAAACGTTTTATTTGCGCGTTGTCCTTTGATTTTAAATAGTGCTATACTACTGTTAAACAATCAATTGATAAGGGGAGATACACGTATGTCAGTACGAATTGAACATGATACATTTGGAGAAATAGAAGTGCCTGCTGATAAGTATTGGGGGGCACAAACGGAACGTAGTAAACGTAACTTTCCAGTTGGCAAAGAACAAATGCCTATTGAAGTGATTTACGGCTTTGCGCAATTGAAACGTGCTGCTGCATTAGCTAATCACGAATTAGGAAAGTTAAGTGATGCTAAAGCAAATGCCATTGTGTATGCGTGTGATCAGATTTTGAATGGTAATTTAGACAATCATTTTCCATTGGTAGTGTGGCAAACAGGCAGTGGTACACAAAGTAATATGAACGTGAATGAAGTAGTAAGTTACGTGGCTAATCAATATTTACAAGAACAACAAAGCGATGAGCAGATTCATCCCAATGATGATGTCAATAAATCACAAAGTTCTAATGACACATTTCCAACTGCGATGCATGTAGCACTTTATCATGAAATTGAAACCAAACTTGTTCCCGCTTTACAGCAATTACGTACCACTTTTGAAGAAAAGGAACATTCATTTAATCATATTATTAAAATTGGACGGACACATCTACAAGATGCAACACCTATTCGTTTAGGACAAGAAATAAGTGGTTGGCGTTATATGCTAGAAAAGTGTGAGACATTATTAGCAGAGTCAAAATGTCACATATTAAATTTAGCGATTGGTGGAACTGCAGTAGGTACTGGTATTAATGCTCACCCACAATTTGGAGATAAAGTGGCGACATATATTGCGACAAACACAGGATATCCATTTGTATCATCTGAAAATAAATTTCATGCATTAACATCACATGATGAAGTTGTGCAATTGCACGGTTCATTAAAGGCACTTGCTGCAGATTTGATGAAAATAGCTAATGATATTCGATGGTTAGCCTCTGGTCCTAGAGCTGGTTTGGCAGAAATTGCTATCCCTGAAAATGAACCAGGTTCATCTATCATGCCAGGTAAAGTGAATCCAACACAATGTGAAATGTTAACTATGGTGGCAATTCAAGTCATGGGCAATGATACGACTGTAGGTATTGCTAGCTCACAAGGTAATTTTGAATTGAATGTCTTTAAACCGGTCATTTTACACAACATACTACAATCCATTTATTTATTAGCTGATGGTATGCAAACCTTTAACGATAACTGTGCGAAAGGTATCGAACCAATCGAAGAAAATATTAATAATTATTTAAATCAATCATTAATGCTAGTAACTGCTTTAAATCCACATATTGGTTATGAAAAAGCAGCACAAATTGCCAAAAAAGCGCATAAAGAAGGATTAACCTTAAAAGAATCTGCAATTGCTTCTGGTTATGTTACAGAAGCTCAATTTGAAACATGGATAAAACCTGAAAGCATGGTTGATCCTCATTAACAGGCAATAATAAATTGCTGAGCCTCAGTAATAACTCATAGTATCGTTACTGAGGCCGCAATGTTTATTTGGTAATAGGATTGTCATCTAAGTTAACTGATATAAACTGTTGAGTTAAAGGATGGACAAAATCAATTTGATAACTTTTTAATTCTAATTTTCGTAGTTTTGAATCACCATATAAAGGGTCACCAATAACAGGGTGTCCTATTTCAGCTAAATGTACTCTAATTTGATGTGTGCGTCCTGTATCTAGCTTAATATCTAACTGGCATACACCTTCTTTTAACATTGTGGAAGCAAGTATATGTGTAATGGCACGTTGTCCAGTATTAGATATGCGACGCTTATTGGGATGGAATTTATCTTTACCTATTGGCATATCTATAGTTTGAGGTTTTATGGGCAATAGTGCATTAACGTTTGCTTTGTAGATTCGAGTAATTTTATTGTCCTCTAGCATTCGGTCAAGAATTTTTTTCATAAGTGGATTTTTAGCAATGATGAGTAACCCAACTGTTTCTTGATCTAAACGATGTATGGGTTCAGCATACTCACTATCTAATGTATAAATGATGTGGTTCATTAATGTGTTGCTTTCTTTTAGATCATTAGGATGCGTTTTGACGCCTTTTGGTTTCATTACGATAGCTAAATCATCATCTTCATAATAAATTTGAGCGTAACGATAACTTGGTAAATAATTACTTTTTTCTTCATCAGTAGGAATTTCAACACAATCCATGGTATGGACTTGATTACTTAATCTAGCAGGTGCGTTGTTAATCGTAATTTCTTTTGACATATTCAGCTGATGTAAATCTTTTTTAGGAACTTTTAAAGTTTGAAAAATTTCTCTTAATGTTAGGTTGTTATAATCTTCAGGTATTTTAAATTTCATAGAATCCTCCTACGCATTCTCTATCATCTTATCATAATTTTTAAATAACATAACGTGTAACTGTTTAATTTTCATCATTTTACAAGAATGATCAATAAAATTTATTTTTAAAATTAAAACCACACATGTATAATATAAATAATATGGCTGGTAATTGGAGAGATTTTATGTCACAACCTTCTCGTTTGGCATTGCTAAAAGAAATAGCGGAATTTTTAAATGAAGAAACAGAAATGTATAGTATGATGAATGGTGCTTTGCATTATTTATTGCAGGGCAGCCAGTTTACTACTGGTTGGATTTTCTTTATTGATGACAGTGGACATCATGAATTGGTTGCTGATGCGGATTTACCTGGTGCTTTACAGCGTGAGCAGTGTCAATTTATGCATGAAGGTTCATGTTGGTGTGTACGTGCATATCATAATCATAAACTGACAAAGGCATCTAATATTATCAATTGTTCGCGTATAAATTTGGCCGCCCAAGCCTATAGCGATGAAACAGAAGACATCACACATCATGCAACGGTGCCACTCAAATCAGGAGATGAACAGTTTGGGCTGCTTAATGTTGCAGCTCCTCATAAACATACATATAGTGATGATGATTTAGAACTTTTAGAATCTGTCGCTTTTCAAATTGGCTCTGCAATTAAACGTATCTTACTTACCAACAAAGAAAAAGAACGTGCGCGTGTCAATGAGCGTAACCGACTAGCTAGAGATTTACATGATTCAGTTAATCAGATGCTATTTTCTCTAAAGATTACCGCTCATGCTGCCCAAGGCATGACAACGGATAAATCTGCCCAAAAAGCATTTCAAACCATTGAAGATATCAGCCAATCAGCAGTAAATGAAATGCGTTCATTAATATGGCAATTGAAACCAGTTGGGTTAGAGCAAGGACTAGTTCATGCATTATATCACTATAGTGAACTACTACAAATAAACTTAAATGTCTCTGTAGATGGTTTGATTAAATTACCTAATACCATTGAGGAAAATATATATCGTATTGCTCAAGAAGCGATGAATAATGTCAAGAAACATGCAAATACAGAAGATGTTGATGTAACTATTAAACAGCACAATGACATGCTCTATATGTCTATTGTGGATCAAGGAAAAGGATTTGATATTACTCAGGTAACTGATAATCAATCATTAGGGTTGAAAAATTTAAAACAGCGGGTCGGTTCAATGAAAGGCAAGATTGAAATACACGCAGAAGTAGGCCAAGGAACCGCAATTTATATTGAAATTCCATTAACATAATTACGCAAAGGAGTTGTCTCTGTGGCGGATATCATACTCGTAGATGATCATCATATTGTCCGACAAGGATTAGAATTTTTGTTATCAACAGTTGAAGAATTCAATGTCATTGAAAGCTTTGCGAATGGTGCATCATTTATAAGTTATTTAAGTGAGAACCAGCCACCTGATATTGTTTTATTAGATTTGGTAATGCCTGAGATGAATGGTATTGAGGTGACTGAATTTTTAAAAAAGAACTATTCTGACATCAAAGTGCTGGTATTAACAAGTTATGTAGATGACGAACATGTCATTTCTGCGATAAATAAGGGTGCAGATGGCTATGAAATGAAAGATGTAGAACCAGCAAAGCTTATTGAAACAATACGACGTGTTTTAGCAGGTGAACGCATTATTCACCCAGAAGCCAAAACTGTAATGGAAGCTGTGGCTAAAAAACCGCATTATACCAATAAATTATCAAAACGAGAAATTGACGTTTTACGAGAAATGGTCAAAGGAAAAACAAACAGAGAGATTGCTGAAACATTATTTGTATCAGAAAAAACAATAAAAACGCATGTTAGTCACATTTTTAATAAGTTACAAGTCTCAGATCGTACTCAAGCTGCTATTTATGCTATGCAAAATAACTTGATTTGATACTGAAATCAAAGTGTTGGATTATTTAGATAATTTTGTCTTTATAAAAAAAGTCAGTAAAGTAAAATTCACTCTTTTAATTTTGCGAAAAATATATTAAGATGTAATTTGTGTTTCAAGAAATGTGTATTATTGCAATTTCTTGTGTCCGGAAAAAATTATAGAAGATTCCCTAACAGAAAGGTAGATAATATAATGGATAGACAGAGTTTTACAGATTTAATTCAAACAAAATTTAAAATGGTTAGAATAGAAGCCGGTTATACTCAAGATACAATGGCTCAAACCATTGGACTTTCAAAAAAGACATTAGTTCAAATTGAAAAAGAACGTGTTTTACCAAATTGGACGACTTGTGTATCAATTTGTGCACTATTTAGAAATTCAGATGTCTTAAATAGTACATTTGGTTGTGATCCTTTAGAAATTGTACAAACAATTTCACGTAATCATTGTGCATATCCTAACCACGAAACAACAAGTGATATCTACTGGAATACATTAGAATCACGCTATGGTTACATATTACAAGGCAATAAAGTTAGCGATATTTATCGCGTATTAAACCCAGATAAACAGCCTATTTTTGGGACTTCTAAGTTGAGAGAAGCAGAAACATATTTTACTCGTAATGCAAAAGACGAATTACTACATGTTTAATAACAACATTTGAGTGACAAGAGAATCGATAATGGATTAAGTCATTCAAACCATTAGATTAAAGCACTTAATTGGAATGGATATGTGAGGGTAAGACAAGTTATTCGAGTCTTATCCTCATTTTAATTTTTGTTATAGTGTCATCTCATAGCATTAGAATGCTAGTATGATATAATGCGGTACAAAATGATAAGACAATAGGAGTATATGTTTATGCATGCTTTTTTAATTATTTTATTTATGGTTGTCATTGGTGCGATTATTGGAGGTATAACCAATATAATTGCTATTCGAATGTTATTCCACCCTTATCGACCTCACTATTTCTTGAAAATTCGTATTCCATTTACACCCGGCTTAATTCCTAAAAGGCGCGGTGAAATTGCAACTAAAATAGGTCAAGTTATAGAAGAACACCTTTTAACCGAAAAACTTATCCGTCAAAAACTAATGCAACCTGAAACTAAACAATCCATTCAAGATATGATTCAACATCAGATTAGTCGATTACGCAAAGATCGAGTTACATTGCAACAGGTAGCTCAAAAATTAAACTTTGATATGGAACATTTTGTTATAAGTAAAATGCCTTCTGAAGTCGAGAAACTATTTATTCAGTTTTATAAGGACCACAAACATAAAACGATTGAAGATATACTGCCTAAGAGCATGATGGATTTAGCAGAAGATAAAATAGATGCATTAGAAGCATTGCTGATTGATAGAGTTCATCGTTATTTAACATCGACACGCGGGAGACACGATATTGAAGACATGTTAGATACTTTCTTTTTAGAAAAAGGAAAAATTATTGGACTATTACAAATGTTTATGACAAAGGAAAGTATTGCCGAACGTATTCAGCATGAATTAATTCGCCTAACTCATCACCCTAAGGCAAATGCCATATTGAAGAATATTATCCGTAACGAATATACTACTTTTAAAGGGAAAAAGTTAAATGAAATCGTCTCAATGGAACAAGTAAGACAAATAGCTACATCGTGTGCAGAAATGGCTGCTGTTACAAATAAAGTCAATATACCACTAAGTGATTTAGCACCTAAATTATTCAATTATCTAGAACAGCATATTGCTAAACAACTGACACAGGTCGCTATACAATTTCTATCTACTGAATTAGCTACTATTATGAAAAAGTTTAATTTAAGAGCAGTAATTGAAGAACAAATTAATACGTTTGATTTAGATTATATAGAACGTTTAATAATTGATATTGCTAAAAAAGAATTAAATTTAATAATGTCATTAGGCTTTTTATTAGGCGGCATTATAGGGCTACTACAAGGTATAGTCGCAATCTTTGTGTAAGCAATCAGTTTATGTTAAAGTATTAAAGAGTTGTTAATAAATTTTAGAAGGAGTGTCAATACAACATGGCAGTAAATTTATATGATTATGCAAACCAATTAGAACAAGCATTAAGAGATAGTGATGAATATAAAGCAATCAAAGATGCTTTTTCTAAAGTAAAAGCTAATGAAGATTCAAAAAAATTATTTGATGAATTCCGTGAAACACAAATGAGTTTCCAACAAAAACAAATGCAAGGTGAAGAAATTCCAGAAGAAGACTTGCAAAAAGCCCAAGAACAAGCTCAAGAAATTGAAAAAGATGAAAATATTTCTGAGTTAATGGCAGCAGAACAAAAAATGAGTCAAGTATTCCAAGAAATCAATCAAATTATTGTTAAACCATTAGATGAGATTTACGCTGACTAATTTAATGTTATAAAACATGTGATTTAAAACTTCTCGAAGATAATACAAACTTCGAGAAGTTTTTTTATAGATGATAAGGAAATTATTACTGTTAGCTTGTCTTGCAATCGACTGTCATGTTCAATTTATGATAAAATAAAGTAATACATAACTACCTTAATTAAGGAGATACATGCAAATGATAAAATTTATTCACTGTGCGGATTTGCATC
Organism: Staphylococcus sp. HMSC063A07; assembly: GCF_001836955.1. Classification (NCBI taxonomy): domain Bacteria; kingdom Bacillati; phylum Bacillota; class Bacilli; order Caryophanales; family Staphylococcaceae; genus Staphylococcus; species Staphylococcus sp. HMSC063A07. The sequence goes on along the minus strand of NZ_KV830934.1, from coordinate 17,206 downwards.
TAGATAGCCCTTTTAAATCAAAGAGCCATTTAAGTTCAAAAATATTTGAGGATGTGCAAAAAAGTGCATATGAAAGTTTCAAAAAAATTGTCGATATTGCTTTAAAAGAAGAAGTTGATTTCGTTCTTATTGCAGGGGATTTGTTTGATAGTAATAATAGAACGTTAAAAGCTGAAGTATTTTTGAGAGAGCAATTTAAGCGTTTAGAACGTGAGCAAATATTTGTATATATTTGTCACGGCAACCATGATCCACTAAGTGCTAATATTACTTCAGAATGGCCAGACAATGTGTCTGTATTTTCTAATAAAGTTGAAACTTATCAAGCGATTACAAAAGATGGTGAAACGGTTTATTTACATGGATTCAGTTATCAAAATAATGAAAGTTATGAAAATAAAATCGATGATTATCCTTCAAGTCTAGGAAAGGATGGCATACACATTGGTATTTTACATGGGACTTACAGTAAAACAGCAACCAATGATCGATATACCGAATTTATTTTAGAGAATTTAAAAGAAAAACTCTATCATTATTGGGCACTAGGTCATATTCACGAAAGACAACAATTGAGTGACATGCCTCAAATTTACTATGCTGGTAACATACAAGGTCGACATTTTAATGAACAGGGACAGAAAGGATGTTTACTTGTAGAAGGTGATCATTTAAAACTGACAACACGCTTCATACCAACACAATTTATTCGTTTTGATGAAGCTACAATTACGTCGAAACAATTTTCAAAACAAGGGATTTTTGATGTTATTCAAAAATTTAAAGAGGATGTTAGATCTAAAGGTAAAGCATTTTATCGTTTAACTGTAAACATAGATAGTGATATCACGTTATCATCCCAAGATATTGTACAAATTAAAGAAATGGTACAAGACTATGAGGAAAATGAAACAAACTTTGTTATGGTTGAAGATTTGAATTTTAATTATCTCCAAAATGATGACACCCCATTAATTAAAGAATTTTCTAGCGATTTATTAAAAGATAGTACAATTTATGAAGATGCAATGAGCGATTTATATTTGAATGCTAAAACATCTAAATATTTGGATGATTATACTGGATTTAATAAAGAAGATTTAGTAAATCGTGCTGAAGATATACTAAAAGCAGAGATGAGAGGTGACAATCTTGATAATTAAATCATTAGAAATATATGGATACGGACAATTTGTACACCGTAAGATTGAATTTAATCGAGCATTTACTGAAATATATGGTGAGAATGAAGCGGGTAAATCAACGATTCAAGCATTTATACATTCGATATTATTTGGTTTTCCTACTAAAAAAGAAAAGGAACCCCGTTTAGAGCCACGATTAGGCAACCAATATGGTGGTAAATTGACATTAATTTTAGATGATAATTCTACAATTGAAGTTGAACGAGTTAAGGGACGCGCTCAGGGTGATGTGAAAGTATTTTTAGAAAATGGAACTATTAAAGATGAAGCGTGGCTCAATGCAAAGCTTAATCATATTAATAAAAAAACATACCAAGGTATTTTCTCATTTGACGTTTTAGGACTTCAAGATATTCATCGTAATTTAAATGAGACACAACTACAAAGTTATTTATTAGAAGCTGGTGCGCTCGGCTCGACAGAATTTGGTCATATGGGTGAGGTTATCAGTCAAAAGAAAGAAGAATTATATAAAAAATCGGGAAAAAATCCAATTTTAAATCAGCAATTGGCACAATTAAAAGGGTTGGAAGCTCAAATTCGAGATGAAGAAGCAAAACTTACTGATTACCATCGCTATGTTGATGATAAAGATAAGTCGTCACGTCATCTTGCACACTTAAAAGACAATTTAAGTCAGCTTTCTTCGATGCATGCTGCGAAACAAAAAGAAGTGGCTCTACATGAACAAACACAAGAATGGAAAGAGTTAGAAGGCAAATTAAATATCGAGCCGCTTACTTTCCCAGAACAAGGTATTGATAGATATGAAGCAGCTAAAGGATATAAGCAAACATTAGAACAAGAGATTGGCTTAAAGGAAGAAGTCCTAAAGCAACTTACTAAAGAGAATAAACAATTGTCAGTGCCGAATGACGATACAATAGAACAATTTAAGCAGATATATAGAGAAGAAAGCGATATTAAGCAAAGTGAAATTGAACTGAATGCACGTGCTAAAGAAATATCAGAAAAACAACATGCGCAGCAAGAACATAAGACAAGTGTTGGATGGCAAGAAATTCATCATGATACGGATACCTCTGAAGCGGCTAAGAGCTATGCTAGCTATTTAATCAAAGCACGTCAGGAAGAACAAATACAGCAACAACATTTAACGCGTCTAATAGATGAAAATACAATAGAGCAAACTGCATTAGTGAAAGAGATTGAGGCTTTAGAGCAAGATTTAATTTCTGAAGATGCACTTGCAAAGAAAAAACAATATAATCAACAAAAGTTAGAACTCAATGAAAAAGAAAATTTGTATCAAAAATTAAAGGATACTTTTGAAAATGAAAAAGCCAATAAAATCAAGCGTCAACAGTGGTTAAGATTTAGCTTTGTATTATTAGCAATTGTTGGTATAGCCTTAGCAGTATTTTCATTTATGACACAGAATATGATATTTACTGTAGTATTTGCAGTATTAACGCTTATTTTTATCGTGGGTATATTTTTAGCGAAGGCCAAAACGGTTGATTATAGTGAAACTATTGGTATTGAGATTCAAGATTTAGAGCAGCAATTAAACTATTTAGAAAATGATTACGATTTAGATTTCGATCTAGAAGAACAATATCAACTGCGTGACCAATGGCAAAACGCATTAAAAAATAAAACTATCATTGATGAAAAAATGAAACATCAGCAAGATAAACTTTCAAGTTCACATCAACAATTAGATCGTCATGAACACGATATTAACGAAGTTAAACAATCATTGTTCTTACCAACTAAAATGTCAGATGACTTATTATTAGATAGTATTAAAACAATAAATACTATTAAATCAGACGATAAATTACTTCAGACATTACAACAAGATTATAATCATTTGAATGATAAGATTACTTCGTTTTATGAACAAGCTAAGAGCACGGTGCAACCAGAAATCGAACGCTTTAATCGTTCTTCATTCTTTGATGATTTAAAAGATTGGATTTCAACTTCAGAATCAAATCGTCAACGTAAAGCAGAATTAAATAAACAAATAACACTGTTAAATAATGAATTAACACAACTTCATGCAAATTTAGCAGAAAATACGGCAACGATTGATACATTATTTAATTTTATAGGTGTCAATGATGAAGAAAGTTATTATGCACACCATAAGGCATATCAAACTTATCAACAAAATTTAGCAAGATTCAATGATTTAACAAAATATCTTGAAAATCAAAATTACTCATATGAAGATAGTTCAGCTTTAAGCAAAAAAACAACGGCACAACTAGATAAAGAAGATCAAGTGTTAGCAAAACAAGTAGATGATTATAACGAACAATTTCTTGCCAAACAGCAGGAAGTTAGTGATTTAACTGCTCAAATTAAGCATATGGAAACAGATAGTACGCTGTCAGATTTACGTCATGAATATCATAGCTTAAAAAATCAAATGAATGAAATTGCCAAGGATTGGGCAAGCCTAAGCTATTTACAAGCTTTGGTAAATGAACATATTAAGCAAATTAAAGACAAACGCTTACCTCAAGTAATAAAAGAGGCTACAAATATTTTTAATAAATTAACCAATGCGGCATACGTACAAATTACCTATGCAGATGACAAGATTATGGTTAAACACCATAACGGTCAAGTATTTGAACCTATGGAGTTAAGCCAATCAACAAAAGAAATACTATATATTTCATTACGCCTTAGTTTGATAAAAGTTTTAAAGCCATATTATCATTTGCCAATTATTGTGGATGATGCATTTGTACATTTTGATAAAAAAAGAAAACGTATAATGCTGAATTATTTAAGAGATTTAGCAGAAAATCATCAAGTTCTTTACTTCACTTGTACCAAAGATCAAATTGTGCCATCTAAAGAAATGCTTGTGTTGAACAAACTGGAGGAAGGCGGTAAATAATGAGAAATGTAGAAAATTTAAATCCGGGGGACTCTGTTAACCATTTTTTTCTTATTCATAGAGCGACACAAGGTGTGACAGCTCAAGGTAAGGATTATATGACCTTATTTCTACAAGATAAGAGTGGCGATATTGAAGCGAAACTTTGGACGGTAACTAAAGATGATATGCAATTACTTAAGCCTGAAGAAATTATTAAAGTCAAAGGCGATGTGATTAATTACCGTGGGCGTAAACAAATGAAAGTAAACCAATTTCGTTTAGCAACAGCAGAGGATGGTTTGAAAACACAAGATTTTGTTGATGGTGCACCGATGACACCAGATGAAATTAAAGAAGAAATTTCACATTTTATGTTAGATATTGAAAATGCAAACCTACAACGTATTACGCGATATTTAATCAAAAAATATCAAGATCAGTTTTTCACATTTCCAGCTGCGAGCTCACATCATCATAATTTCGCTAGTGGCTTGAGTTATCATGTCTTAACCATGTTGCGCATTGCTAAAGAGATTTGTGATATTTATTCATTACTTAATCGTAGCTTATTATATAGTGCAATTATTTTACATGATATAGGTAAGGTAAGAGAACTAAGTGGTCCAGTAGCAACAACTTACACGATTGAAGGGAATTTATTAGGCCATATTTCTATAGCAAGTGATGAAGTGGCTGAGGCTGCGAGAGAACTCGGTATCGATGGCGAAGAAGTAATGTTATTAAGACATATGATTTTAGCACATCACGGCAAAATGGAATTTGGTTCACCAAAATTACCACATTTAAAAGAAGCAGAAATCTTATTCTTTATTGATAATATTGATGCTAAAATGAATATGTTTGAAAAAGCATTTAAGAAAACTGATAAAGGTCAGTTTACGGAACGTATTTTTGGACTTGAAAATAGACAATTTTATAATCCAGAATCACTGTAATTAATTTTTTAACCAAGCTCTACATTTTGTAATGATTTTTTAATTATTATATGGTGTAAAAAGCTTGGTTTTTTAATTACATTAAATACACATATCCGATAGTTGATTGTTTATTAAATTACATATAAACAACAAAACTTATTAATATGTTTATTTAAAAGGAAAGTAGACAAAATATGACAAGACATTAATTTATATTTGTGCTATTTTAGGTTTGAAATAGCGCTATCTAAAAAATTCATCGCTGTGTTTTAATGATAAATTCATAAGATTTATAGAAAGAAGGAAATGTTTATGAATGAAAGTGAAAAAATAATTGATATTCATCATCATATTATTCCTCCACTGTATAAAAAGTCACTCAAGAAAATTGGTATAACAATGTCTGGTGGGTATCCAATAAAAGATTGGACTCCTCAGGATAGTCTTGACATGATGGATAAATTGCATATCGACATAGCTGTAACTTCAATTTCAGAGCCAGCAACTTTACCATTTTCAAGAAAACAAGCATCAAAGGTAGCACGTGCAGTTAATGAATATCAAGCAGAATTAAAACAACAATATCCAGATAAATTTAAGAGTTTTGCCCTGATTCCTTTGCCATTTGTTAAAGAGTCAATTAAAGAAATTAAATATGCATTAGATGTCTTAAAATTAGACGGTGTAGGCTTACTATCAAATTACAATGAATCCTTTTTAGGCGATGATTGTTTTGATGATGTAATGCGCGTAATCAATGATAGAAAGGGCATAGTATTTGTGCATCCGAGTTCATCACCTAAGCAATTTAAAAAGCCACAATATGTATTTGCCGATTTTCTTGAGGAATTTACATTTAATACCACTAGAGCGGCTACGAATTTGATTTTAAGTGGTACAGTGGAACGCTATTCAAATATTAAATTTATACTTGCCCATTCTGGAGGTACGCTGCCATATATTAATTGGCGTATTAGTGAAGCAGTAAACACCGAAAAATATATTATGGAAGCACCTGCACAACGTTTAAAATCCTTTATAACAAGTAGTAAAAAAGAAATTGTTAAATCGATTCTACAACATCCTATTCAATATGGACACTTGTTTAAAACATATAAGCATGCACTTTCTGGTTGGTCATCATTAACAAAACCAGCAAATTACTATATTGGTCAATTTTATTATGATACAGCATTATCAACTGGAGAATCGACTTTTGCTAGTTTAAAAGAAGTAACCGATATTTCTCATATTTTATTTGGTTCAGATGCACATTATGCACCGGATAGTTGGATTGCTAAAATGCAAAAAAACATTAGTGAATCTAACTATTTTTCAGAGCAAGATAAGGTGAATATCTTCAATGTAAATAGCTCTCGCATACTTTAAAAATAAGATTGTTTCGTATGATTTAATAAACCTCGCTAAAATATGATGATGAGTTCGCTTATGTATAAGAATAAAAATAAGATTTACGTATCTGCCAATGAGAATTTTAACTTAAATTCAGCAAGACATGACAAAAATGTTATTAAATCAAATATTAGTTTTAGACATGCTCGAAGTCAAACAAGCGTTAATATTTGTCCACATGGCATTAAATATAGGAAAATGGTAGCTTATTCAATTGGCAAAATCATTTCGTTTAAAGAAAAAAAGGGCGGAACAGAATTCATTTTGAATTCGTTGTTCCGCCTCGGCAAGGTTGACTAGGATTGAAAAAAGCTTAGTATCAAGCGTATTTTCAATCCAGTCAACTACTGCCAATATTTAGTTCATAGCTTGAAACATAATGATGTCCTGTACGCTTTATTAATGTAGTTAGAGAACTTTATCTCTCAACTTATTATTTTATATTTTAAGACATACCCAATTATTGTAATCCTGCAGCACTGCCGCCTGATTGAGCTTGTTGTTGTTGCTTGATTTTATCTGGATTTAAAATTTGATCCTCAACTACTTTTTTAAGATCTCGATCTTTATAATCAACTTTGTATTGATCTAGTAAATCTTTATAAGCATCTGTTAATAACTTAGGATTTTTTTGAACTTTTTGTTCTATCATTTTTTCTTTTATATTAGCTTTCTCACTATTGAAATCTGATTCCTTATCAGCTTTAATAATATGATAGCCATAATCAGTTTTGATAACTTTGGAAACTTTTCCTTCTTTTAAGTCAAATAATGCTTTTTCGAATTCATCAACCATTTGACCTTTAATAACATATCCTAGAGAACCATCTTTTTTGGCACTTGAAGAATCCATTGATTCTTTTTTCGCAATTTCACCGAATTTACTTGGATCCTTTTCAACTTGCTTTTGAATTTCTTCAGCTTTTTCTTTTGCTTTTTTATCAGATAAGCCTTCTTTATCACTATCTTTAGATTTAACTTTTATTAAAATGTGAGATGCTTTTTTAGAATTGTCTTTTACATCTTTATCAGAAACTTTAATTTTATCTGCCAGTAATTGTTTTTGATAGGCAGCTAATTTTTTCTGTTGTTTATAATCATCTAGTGACATTCCTTGTTGCTTTAATGTACTTTCAAATTGATCTTTACCACCATATTTTTTTTGTTCTTGTTTAATTTCATCGTCTATATCTTTTGTATCAACTTTATCTTTATATTTATCTTCTAATATTTTATTTAACATTATACTAAATGAAGTGTTAGCGATTTGTTCATTACCAATTTTTTTCATAACGTCAGCAACTTTGACGTCACCAGCTTTTGATGACATGAGGGTGTTGTCTTTTGAGTCTGCAGCATTTGAACCACAAGCACCAAGTAATAATGCACTTGCAGTAACTGGAATAATAATTCTATTCATAATCTTCATAGTCGAATTCTCCTTTGGTTAATATAACAAAGTTAATATAACACACTTTTTAAGCAGGACCAATTAACTTTGTGCCAGATAGGACCAAAGTACTAGGTGTATATTGACTACATTATTAATTTTTATGCGGTTATTAAAATGATGTAAGGGTGCGAAATATACTTTAGAATGATAGGTAAGCTCAATACAAAACAAGGAAGTATGATTTCTAGAAAAAAGCCAGTAAATGCGTTTTTGTAACTTCATTTACCGGCTTCTTTAGCGACTATACTTTGTATCATTGGTTATGCTAATTTATTTGATAGAATTTAAAGTATATTATTTAACATATTTATTAGTAGCTTTAGTTAAAATATTAATCCCAGACTGATGTTCTTCAATATAATTGCCATAATTTGAAAATAAAATGAGTTTTAAATATAAAAAATCAGTAATGGAATAACCAAAATTTAAAGCAATTAAAAAAACAAAATAGTGACCAAATTCAGGGTGACTCATAATTAATCGAATAAAAATACCAGTTATGATAATAAAAGGTAATAATAAATTTAAACAAAAATAATATTTATTAATGGGTTGACTAACATATATATTGAAAAAAGGTAACCATCTGGATTTAGAAAGTTGATGGATTTTAAATGATTTGTAGTACGATATAAAAAACAGTAAATGAATACATTTATGAATAGGGTATAATGCAATAACAGCACATAACAATATTGGAAAATAATGATCGGAAAGAGGCGTATTAGAGAAATAATACATAATTTCATAACAAATTAAAAACATGATAATGGTAGAGACAAAGCTTAAAAATGCAATTCTTGGTAATCCAAATCTTGAATGAATATCTATTTGTCTCTTACATAAAAACATTAGTCTGCCTCCTTTATCATATGTCATGTATTATCTATCTAAAGTTAGGCTTAGTCAAGTAGTAGTGTAGTGAAATGGAGTATAAATTAAATGACACTTAATTAGTGATTTAAATTCGAAATTCAGTTTGTAAATAATTGAAATAAAAAGGGAGCGGGACAGAATTCATAATGAATTCGTAGTCCCGCTCCGGCAAGGTTGACTAGGATTGAAAAAAGCTTAGTATTAGCGTATTTTCAATCCAGTCAACTAATGCCAATATAGAACTCAGAGCCTAAAATATAATTATGTTCCAAACGCGTATAAATTAAACATAACTATTTATTAATTTTTATCACTTGATAATTCTTCGCTTATTTGTTGACCGCGATTTTGTAAATTTTCAATATGCGATTGTAACTGTTCAATATTTGGATTAATATCTGCTTTAAAGTTACCAATTAAAGATTTAATTTCATCACCAATTGAAGAAGCATAAGCAGTGCTTTCATTTTTTATTTGCTTCGTATAGTCTATCACATTGTAGACATTATGCTTTAAATTTTCAATTTCACGTTCCAACTCTGAATTTGTACCTGTAGGCTCTTTCGCATCAATCGTTGCATTTTTTACGCTTTGATTGTCACGGTTGAGAAATGTAACAGCTACGCCGGCAGCTATTCCAACACCTAGGCCAAATATTATACGTGTTGCTTTCATAAAATATGTCTCCTCGCTTTTTAATGAATTACTTAGTTTATACCCTGGAAGTCCGTGATGTATGCACTAACGTTAAAATTGAGACTGAATTTGCTTTGCAATATCTTCTTTAGCACGATCATCGATGAGGTCTTCATGAGTTTCCCAATGATAGCCGAAGCCATCGACATCATCTTTATATCTTGGTAATAGGTGGAAATGCAGATGAAAGACAGATTGGTCAGCAAACGCTCCATTATTTTGAATGATGTTTAAACCATCAGGATTAAAAGCTTTCTTGATAGCATTTGCTACTTTAGGTAAGGCAACACCAATATGTTGCATTGTTTCAGCATCAGTTTCAAAAATATTAGCAGAAGGCTTTTTAGGAATGAGTAGCGTATGCCCCTTAGTTACTTGTGAAATATCTAAAAATGCATATACATAGTCATCTTCATAAACTTTATAGCTCGGAATATCTCCAGATAAAATTTTACTAAAAATTGTTTCTGACATTAAAATACACTCCTTTAGTCGTACATTTGTTAATATTATATCATTCCTATCAAAATTTTTCGTCTTTAACATAGTTGTAATTTTAGGCTAGAATGATGATTTTTGGTACAATAGTTGCGTGGAGGTGCGATATGACAGTTAAAGTAGAGCATTTAACAGGTGGTTATGGAAAACGGCCTGTCATTTCAGATATAACTTTTGAATTGCAAAAAGGAGAAATTGTAGGTTTAATTGGCTTAAATGGTGCTGGTAAAAGTACTACGATTAAACACATGCTTGGTTTACTAACACCAATGCAAGGCGCATTATCAATTTCAAATACAAATATAAATGATGATATTGAATCATATAGACAAAAATTATCCTATATTCCTGAATCGCCCATTATTTATGAGGAATTAACTTTAAAAGAACATATTGAAATGACTGCAATGGCTTATGGCATATCGAATGAAGAAGCAATGAGACGTGCAGAACCATTATTAAAGTCATTCCGTCTTGAAAAAGAGTTAGACATTTTCCCTAGTCATTTTTCTAAAGGTATGAAGCAAAAAGTTATGATAATATGCGCTTTTATTGTTGATCCAGAATTATATATTATTGATGAACCATTTTTAGGTTTGGATCCTTTAGGTATTCAGTCTATGCTTGATTTGATGGTAGAAAAGAAAAAAGAAAATCGTACCGTGTTAATGAGTACGCATATATTAGCAACAGCAGAACGATATTGTGATCGATTTATTATTTTAGATAAAGGCAAAATTGTTGCGTTTGGTAATTTAGATGAATTGCGAGAACAAACAGGTCTTCATCATCAAACATTAGATGAGATTTATATCCATGTTACTCAAGGTGGCCAATTAGAATGACCATAAAACCTGAAGTCGCTTTATTTAAACAGAGAAAAATCGCAATTCGCAAGGAAAAAAACTATTATAATAAATTTATATTCAATGGTCACTTTTCAGTTTTTCTATTAATTCTTTTAGGTGCTTTTATCATGGGGTATGGACAATGGTTACGCCATATACCACAACACATAGATTATGCACTGATTACAAGCTTTATTGTTGCTATCACTTCTATTTTTCCAATTCGTACACTATTGAAACAAGCGGATGAATTATTTTTATTACCATTTGAACAGCACATGAAAACATATGTGCGTCTAAGTTTAAATTACAGTTTCTATAATCGTATAGCGTTGCAGTTAATCATTCTAGTGGTACTTTATCCATTATTTTCTAAATTACCACATTTTTCTATTTTAAATTATTTGATTTTTGTAGGAATGGTCTTTTTACATTCTTACTTAGGATTATATATACGCTGGCAATGGTACTTAGGTCAAAAATCATCTTGGACGATTAACACTCTTTTAGTCATAATTAATATTTTAGGTTATGAACTTGTGTTAGGATTAAATAATTATTTAGGGTTACTTCTTACTCTTTTAATAGTAGTTAGCTATATAGTTTTGAAAAAGCAAAATGCGGTATCTTTATTCCCTTGGGAGAGAATGATTCGTATTGAGCAACGTCATCATACTAATTATTATAAATTTGTTAATATGTTTACTGACGTTAAACATTTAAAAGAGACCGCCGTGCGTCGTAGATATCTTGATCCATTGTTGGTTATACCAAAAGCTACACGTTTCAATGCTAAAAATATGTATTTATTTCTATTTACACGGAGTTTTGTTAGAGGAAAAGATGCATTTAATATTATTTTACGATTAATTATTATCGCATTAATCTTAATGATATGGTTAGCGAATCCTTTTGTTACCATTGTCATCGGTTGCTTATTTATGTATATTACGTTGTTACAAATGTCTCAATTTTATACGCAACAAGCATATGGCTTATGGCCACAAGTATGGCCAGTACCCGATACATTTGTAATCCGAGGATATGAACAGTTTCTTTATCGGTTAATGTTGGTGATTGGTTTGATCTTTTCAATCACCTTTGTGTATCTTTATCCGCAGTTTTTCTTCGGTATCATTGTCTTTTTCCTTGTAGGTTGGCTAACAATACGTAGCACTATTAAAAAATTAAAATACCAAGAAACATTATTAAGAGATTGAAAAAAGCATTACTAAGTACATGGATAAACGTGATACTTAGCAATGCTTTTTTAATATTTAATTAATCTTTAACTGGATATAAATAACGCTCAAAGTAGCTAGAATGTTGACTACTTGCACCAAAAAATTGGCTTAATGCTGATTTAGAAAAATGTTGTTGAAACAATTCTGATGTTTTAAAATCTTCATACGATTGTCTATCGGCAAAACCAAAGTAAATTTTATAAGTAGTGCCTCCAACTGGCTTTAAAAAGCGATAACTTTTAAATCCTCCAAAAGATGAAAAATCTAATGTTAATTGAGCGAGTTTTTTCTCTAATTGATAAGCATAGTTTTCTGCAGTAGGGATAAAAATAGCAGAATAAAAATGGTTACTATTTAATTCATTATATGCTGTTATTGTCTCATACGTTGTTGGATGTTTTAAAATAGAAGGATTAGAAGACTCTTCGATAATAACTGAATTATCAGCAGTAGAGAATACAAATAATTGACGGTCTTCATTGTTAATTCTGATTTGATTTAGAAAGCCATATGTGCCATAAGTTGTATATATTTTCATGGTCAAAACCTCCTTATTGCCTTTATTATAAGCGTTTTGAGTGTAGATTGCTAGATGAATGAATGTATATACGTTACGTTCAATATTTATAGTGTATGTTAAAAATTGTGCTTTGTCATTTTTATGACATTTAAGCTCAAAAATATGGTAACAAACGACAATATGGTATTATTGAAAAGAATGATTTAAGTATAGGGGGACGTTTAGGTGCATAATAAAAATAATGCAATACTTAATACAATTAAGGGTGAAAAAGCAACACACACACCTGTATGGTTTATGCGCCAAGCTGGTCGTTCTCAACCAGAATATCGCAAATTAAAGGAAAAATATTCATTGTTTGAAATTACACATCAACCAGAACTATGTGCTTATGTTACACATTTACCAGTAGATAATTATCAAACAGATGCAGCTATATTATATAAAGATATCATGACACCGTTAAAGCCTATAGGTGTAGATGTTGAAATTAAGTCAGGTATAGGGCCGGTTATTCATAATCCGATCCAATCGGTTAATGATGTAGACAAATTAACACAGATTGATCCTAAAAGAGATGTTCCATATGTTCTTGATACAATTAAGTTGTTAACTCAAGAAAAATTAAATGTGCCACTGATAGGATTTACTGGGGCACCGTTCACGCTAGCTTCTTATATGATTGAAGGTGGGCCCTCAAAAAATTACACATTTACGAAAGCTATGATGTATCGAGATGAAGAAACTTGGTTTGCGCTAATGAATCATCTTGTATCTATTTCTATAGATTACGTTGTTGCGCAAGTTGAAGCAGGCGCTGAATTGATTCAAATTTTCGATTCATGGGTTGGGGCATTAAATGTACAGGATTATAAATACTACATCAAACCAGCAATGCAGAAATTAATATCTGGAATTAAAGAGAAACATGATGTGCCCATTATACTTTTCGGAGTAGGTGCGAGCCATTTGATTGACGAATGGAATGACTTGCCGATTGATGTTTTAGGTTTAGATTGGAGAATATCTATTATACAAGCTCAGAGCATGGGTATAAGTAAAACATTACAAGGTAATTTAGATCCAGCATTATTATTAGCTCCATGGCCTGTGATTGAAGAAAGACTTAAAAATATTTTGGATCAAGGATTGATGTATGGTAAGCATATTTTCAATTTAGGTCATGGTGTATTTCCAGAAGTAAACCCGGATACATTAAAACGCGTTAGTCAATTTGTTCATGACTACACAAAAAGATAAATATATTCAACAAAGGTAGGTATTAAAATGTCTAAAAAAGTAGGTCTATTGGTAATGGCTTATGGTACACCTAATGATGAAAGTGAAATTGAAGATTATTACACTGATATTCGCCATGGTAAACGCCCAAGTGATGCTGAACTTCAGGATTTAAAAGATAGATATGAATTTATAGGTGGCTTATCACCATTAGCAAAAACAACCAATAAACAAGCTGAAGCAATTAAAGAAGCATTAAATCTGGCATATCAAAATGTTGACTTTGAAGTCTATCTTGGATTAAAACATATATCACCATATATTGAAGAGGCTGTTGAACAAATGCATCAAGATGCGATAACTGAAGCGGTAACAGTCGTATTGGCGCCTCATTATTCTAGTTTTTCAGTAGGATCATATAATCAAAGAGCAAAAGAAGAAGCTGATAAATTTAATATTCAATTACATCACGTAGAACATTATTATCAGCAACCTAAATTTTTACAGTATTGGACTGAAAAAATTAATGAAACTTTAGCCAATATTCCAGAAAGCGAACATGATGATACTGTGCTTGTAGTATCTGCGCATAGTTTACCTAAAGGACTGATTGAGCGCAATAATGATCCTTATCCTCAAGAATTAACTGATACGATGAATCAATTACAAACACAATCTGCTATTCAACATGTGGCACAAGGGTGGCAATCAGAAGGGAACACGGGTACACCTTGGCTTGGACCAGATGTGCAAGACTTAACACGGGAATTATATGAAGCACATCACTATAAACATTTTATTTACGCACCAGTTGGTTTTGTTTGTGAACATTTAGAAGTTTTATACGATAATGATTACGAATGTAAAGTTGTATGTGATGACATTGGTGCAACATATCATCGTCCGGTAATGCCGAACGTGGATCCATTATTTATTGGTGCCATTGTTGATGAAATTCAATCAATATTTTAAAAGGAAGCGTGAAATGCAGTGAGCAAAAAAATTGCGATAGTTGGAGCGGGAATTACTGGATTATCAAGTGCATATTATTTAAATAAGCAAGACGCCGATTTAGATATCACTGTTTTTGAAGCAGCAAATCGTCCTGGGGGGAAAATTCAAACCTATCGTCAAGATGGTTATACGATTGAGCTGGGTCCTGAATCATATTTAGGACGCAAAACAATAATGACAGATATCGCACATGAAATCGGGCTTGGACAAGACTTAATTACTAACAGAACAGGGAAGTCTTATATTTTTGCCAAGAATAAGTTATACCCAATTCCTGGTGGGGCAATTATGGGGATTCCAACAGATATAAAACCATTTATTAAGACAAAATTAATCTCTCCGTTGGGCAAACTACGTGCAGGTTTAGATTTATTTAAAAAACCAATCATCATGCCAAATAACGATATTTCAGTCGGCCAGTTTTTTAGACAGCGTTTAGGAGATGAAGTACTTGAACATCTTATTGAACCATTAATTGGCGGAATTTATGGTACAGATATAGATCGATTAAGTCTAATGAGTACATTTCCTGAATTTAAAGAGCGGGAAGAACAATATGGCAGTTTAATTAAAGGTATGAAATATGAAAAAGAGCAACGTATCAAGAAAAGAGAATTATATCCTGGATCGCCCAAAGGACAATTTAAACAATTTAGACATGGTTTGAGTTCGTTTATTGAAGCATTGGCTGATTTTATTAAACAAAAAGGCGTAAAAATTGAATACCATACACCTATTAAAGATATTTTAGTGTCACAAAAAAGTTATCAACTTATTACAGAAGAAAATAAAGTTGATTTTGATGCAATTATTGTGACTACACCTCATCAGACCTTCATGAACTGGTTTAGTCATGATCCGGCATTTGATTACTTTAAGCATATGGATGCTACATCAGTAGCTACAATTGTCATGGCCTTTGATGAGTCCAATATTGAAAATACCTATGATGGAACTGGATTTGTAATAGCTAGAACCAGTGACACGCACATTACGGCTTGTACATGGACCTCAAAAAAATGGCCTTTCACTACGCCAGAAGGCAAAGTGTTAATACGTGCTTACATTGGAAAACCTGGTGATACAGTAGTAGCTGACCATACCGATGATGAGTTAGTGTCAATGGCACGGAAAGATTTGACAAAAATGATGACATTTAAAGGAGAACCAGATTTTACAATTGTTAATCGTTTAGAAAAAAGTATGCCACAGTACCATGTTGGACATATAAAAAATATTCATGAAATTCAATCGCATATTAAACGAACATACCCGAGATTGCGTATTACCGGTGCACCATTTGAAGCAGTAGGACTTCCAGACTGCATATCACAAGCGAAAAAAGCTGCTGATGAAATATATCATGAATTATAAACAAATCTCAACCACTTATAAGAGTAGATCGTGCCCTTTGAGTGGTTTTGATTTACAATAAACCTAATTAATATGAAAGAAGGGGAAATGTTATGACAGATGTTATTATCATCCATTCAATTCATGGAAATGCAAAAAATCATTGGTATGAATGGTTAAAACATAACTTAACTTTAGAAGGTTATTATGTTCAATTGTTTAATTTACATTCATCTGACAATACGAATATTAATAATTGGCTAACTGAAATGAATGCCCAGTTAGAAGTTAGACAAAAAGATACATACTTTGTCACACATGGATTCGGTTCAATCGCTGCATTAAAATATATAGAGCAGCTTGATCAACAAATAGAAGGTTTCTTTAGTATTTCCGGATTTAAAGAAGATGCGCAAGACATTGATGAAAATATCAATTTAGAAGGTATTCATATTGATTACGAAAATGTAAAGTCAAAAGTAGATCACTTTTATGGCTTGACGTCTAAGGATGACAGATATGTTTCATATCAAGAAACAAAAAAACTTATGGATACATTAGGAGGCCATTTAAAAATTGTAGAACACGGTGGTCACTTTTTAGAAGAAGAGGGCTTTACTACATTTACAGCACTTCAAAACAAAATGCAAGGGTATATGACACGATAAATTGTCATAATGTTGGAAGAAGTGACTGTTTTGGTAATGATAAACTAAACGCTTTCTCACGAACTTAATTATACAGTTAGAAAAGTCACTTAGTATCAAAAGTTTCCCTTTTCTAACTGTGGTTTGTTTTTACACAAATTACTACTGTTAATATATTGACTATTTTTAGGCTACTGTATATACTGATTAAGTACTTGAGAAAAACAGACTATTTTCTCAGTATGTCAAATCATTTTTAACCCTTAATAAAGTAAATGTAAAAATTTGCTAAAATTGATATTGACATCTACTAAGTGAAAATGATACCATATTTAAGTGGTCAAATTAGAGAAGTTAATTTTTTATTGCCGCGGGATGGAGCAGTTCGGTAGCTCGTCG
>NZ_KV830933.1:0-274 GCF_001836955.1 Staphylococcus sp. HMSC063A07 | reverse complement strand
GGGGTCGCGGGTTCGAATCCCGTCTTCTGCTCCATTATTTTGCCGGGGTGGCGGAACTGGCAGACGCACAGGACTTAAAATCCTGCGGTGAGAGATCACCGTACCGGTTCGATTCCGGTCCTCGGCACCATTTTATAAAGCGCCCGTAGCTCAACTGGATAGAGCGTTTGACTACGGATCAAGAGGTTATGGGTTCGACTCCTATCGGGCGCGTTTACTTATAACGGGAAGTAGCTCAGCTTGGTAGAGCACTTGGTTTGGGACCAAGGGGTCG
>NZ_KV830932.1:451658-452001 GCF_001836955.1 Staphylococcus sp. HMSC063A07 | reverse complement strand
TTACTAAACTAAATGAACGAGGTGCCTTATCTATAAAGATTATAACATGACTCAACTACACTATACACTACCAATGGAAACTTCAATTCTTATTCCTACAAATAATATTTCTCGATATGTATAAACAATCCCAGATAATGAGTTCAATCATCATCGTGGTGCAACATCATATCATCCAAAAATGATAACAAGCTGTATATTATCTAATACATAAGCGAAAAGACCATTTCTATCAAATAATTTTAATAGAAATGGTCTTTTTTACATTGCTTAAGAACTTAATGGCCCAGGCCTTCCTGTCAATTACTGCCAGTATATCGTTCATAGCCTAAAACATAATGAT
>NZ_KV830932.1:435950-451558 GCF_001836955.1 Staphylococcus sp. HMSC063A07 | reverse complement strand
TCATAGCCTAAAACATAATGATGTCCCAGATTCGATTTTCTTATAATTGCAATTTTGTTAGCACGTATTATTTGTTATAATGTGTGACTTCTTCGACTATGCCTAACACCACTTGTACTGCTTTTTCCATAACGTCTATAGATGCAAACTCAAATGGACCATGGAAATTACCGCATCCAGTGAAGATATTAGGTGTTGGAAGGCCCATAAATGATAATTGTGAACCGTCTGTACCACCACGAATAGGAGCAGTGTTTGGCGTTATTCCTAAATCACTAAACACTTTTTTAGGAATATCAATCACATGAGGTAAAGGTTTAATTTTTTCTGCCATATTGTAATACTGATCTTCGATATCTACTTTGACTGGGAAATCTTCATAATGCGCATTTATATTGTCTCGAATTTCAAGTAATTTCTTCTTACGTAATTCAAAGTTTTTGCGATTATGATCACGAATAATATACTGAAGGGTTGCTTTTTCTACATTGCCGTTAAAATGCATTAAATGGTAAAAACCTTCGTAATTTTCTGTGCGTTCTGGTACCTCTTGAGGAGGCAATAAGCTATTAAATTGTTGGCCGAGTAAAATCGCATTAACCATGACATTTTTTGCAGAACCAGGGTGAACATTTACGCCATGGCAGGTAATCGTTGCTTCCGCTGCATTAAAACTTTCAAATTGCAACTCGCCATATTGACTGCCATCCATTGTATATGCAAAATCAGCATTAAAGCGTGCAACATCAAAATGGTGAGGGCCTTTACCAATTTCTTCATCAGGAGTAAAAGCGATACGAATACGGCCATGCTTAATTTCAGGATGGTCTACTAAATATGTTACAGCTTCCATGATTTCAACCACACCGGCTTTATCATCAGCCCCAAGTAATGATGTGCCATCAGTAATCATCAATGTGTGTCCTTCTAAGCCTTGTAATTCAGGAAATACCTCTGGATCAAGCACTCGAGATGTTTGGCCTAATTTAATCGGTTGACCATCAAATGATGAGATAATTTGAGGTTTGACATGACTGGCATTAAAATCAGGAGATGTATCTACATGGGCCAAGAAGCCAACTGTAGGCACATCATGCGCAATGTTACTCTCGATAGTAGCGAAAAGATAACCGTTATCGTCGAGTTCAGTTGCTAGACCTAAAGCATCAAGCTCTCTTTGTAAAAGATTTAATAAATCCCATTGTTTAGCTGTAGAGGGTGTAGTTTGTGAGTTTGGATCTGATTGTGTATCTATTTTGACATATCTTGTTAATCTATCAATAATTTGTGCTTTCATCGTTATTCAACCCCTTAAACTCTATTGTTCATATTATAAGATTTTTTATAAGATTTCCCTTTAATTTTCCCAAAAAACTGTTTGATTCGCGTATAAAGATAATATAAAATTTCGGCAACAAGAATACCAAAGGCAATCGCGCCAGAAATAAGTGTCACTTCTAAAAATGTATTTACAGCATGTGTGTAATCATTTGATACTAAGAAACGGGTTGCTTCATATGCAGCACCACCAGGGACAAGTGGAATAATTCCAGGAACAATAAAAATAATGACCGGACGTTTGTATCGTCTACTCATAACGTGACTTAGCAATCCTAAAATAAGGCTCCCAGAAAATGCAGCACCTACTTTACCTAAATCTAAATCAACGGTGTATTGATAAATCGTCCAAGCAACAGCGCCTACGAAACCACATGCCACGAGTAATCTTTTAGGTGCATTGAAAATAATTGAGAAAAGCACTGTAGAAATAAAACTAATTGTAAAATGAAATAAATAAAATAGCATTTATAAACAGCCTTTCTTAGAATAGTAATAAAACAATTGCGACACCAGCACCAATTGCAAACGCAGTTAAAGCGGCTTCTACACCACGAGACATACCAGCTAGCAACTCTCCTGCCATCAAATCACGAATCGCGTTACATATTAAAATCCCAGGTACTAAAGGCATCACGCTGGCAATAGTAATAATGTTTTGATTTGTTGCAATGCCCATCTTAGTGAAAAACACTGCAATACTAATTACCACAGCTGAAGCTACAAATTCTGAGAAAAATTTAATTTGTATATAGCGCTGAACAAAGCTAAATGTTAAAAATGCAGCACCCCCAGCCAATATTGCGATCCAGCAGTCTGATGCTACACCACCAAACATAAATAAGAAAAATCCACATGCAATGGCTGCCGCTAAGAAATTAGTTAGAAATGAAAATTGCAATGACGCTTGACGTAGATGAATTAATTCGTTTTTGGCTTCATCGATTGTCAACTGATTATTGGCAATTTTTCTACTAAGACTGTTGGTTAATGCAATTTTTTCTAAATCGGTAGTTCTTTCTCTAATCCTAATGAGCCGTGTACTTGTGCGATCATTTAGTGAAAAAATAATCGCGGTTGAGGTCACAAAACTATATGTATCATGTAAACCATAGCTATGCGCAATTCTATTCATCGTATCTTCAACACGGTAAGTTTCTGCACCAGCTTCAAGTAAAATTCGACCTGCAATTAAAACCACATCAATCACTTTATTTTCATCTATAATAGTGATTGAATCAGACATAACGCGACACCTCCATGGTGGAATAAAAATATATAGTCATAAAAAAATTTAACGTTGTTTTTTTGTACATCTATGTTGTTCAACGTACAAGTTATATAACTTCTATATTGCACTATTATAATAGAAGTTTTAACTAAAATGAATAATGAGTCAAGATAAACTTAAAATCATGAGCTATTCATACAAAAAACACTATCATTCAGATACTGTCTTGTACAGAATGATAGTGTAATACGGAAAGTGATATTGTACTTTATAATTTGATAATTGGATTAAACATAACTTGATTTCGTCCTTCATTTTTAGCCACATGTACCATATCATCAGCATCTTTAAATACTTTTCGTTGGGATTTGTGATCATCTTTAGTTAAATAACCTACACCAATGGACACTGATAATTTAATAACTTCTTTATTTGGTAAATGAAATGATGATTTTTCTACACCTAGACGGATATTTTCAGCAAGTTTAACGCTTTGGTCTAAGGAATAATCGCGTATAACTACTGAAAACTCTTCGCCACCATTTCTAAAGATTTTAAATTTCTTAGGTACATAATTCTTTAATAATTGGGACATTTGCTTTAATACAGCATCGCCTGATTTATGTGAATACGAATCATTGACGTCTTTAAATCCATCTATATCAATTAATAACAATGCAAGGCTTTCGTGATGTTCTTCAGCTTGTTGAGAAATATGATTAAGATGACGGTCAAATTCTTTAACGTTACCTAAACCAGTTAAATAATCATATTTATCTTCATTTTCGTAGCGATTGACAAGTGAAAAGAAACGCCAAATATCTACGAACGTTACTGCTGAAGCAATAGTTAAGACAAATGATACAGGTATCAATATAATTAATTCTTTAATGTCATATATCGG
Organism: Staphylococcus sp. HMSC063A07; assembly: GCF_001836955.1. Taxonomy (NCBI): domain Bacteria; kingdom Bacillati; phylum Bacillota; class Bacilli; order Caryophanales; family Staphylococcaceae; genus Staphylococcus; species Staphylococcus sp. HMSC063A07. The sequence continues at coordinate 448,085 of NZ_KV830932.1, read as the reverse complement.
GCTGAAAATTGATAAAATAGCTAAAATAATGATACTAATTAAATTTAAGATGAGTAGTGACACGATATCATTTTGTTTTAAAAATGGACCAATTGCACTTACAATGCCTGCTATGACAAGTAATGTCACACCATATAATATTGAATTCCCATAGGCAAAGATATCAACCAATGCGACAATTGTGGCTGCAGCAAGGGTATAAGGCATATGGGTATAACGTCCTAAAAACAACAATGGTACAAACGTTAAATGTACTAAAAATTCATCGTTATATGATGGGATTGGATAAGCAGCTAATAATAGTGCAACAAGGGTCATTAAAACTGTAACATAGCCTTTAGAGAAAGTTACCCGTTTATTCTCAGAATATTGTAATCTGTGGAATAAATAGATACCTGCAACCATGACAGAAATATTATAAATGATTGCTTCCAACATGTATTTACCGACTCCTTTATTTCTCCACTAGTAATTGTAAGTGAAAACTTACAATTTGTCATTAACTCTGGAAAGAAATTTATGCTAAATTACAGTCTTTCATGTTAAAATAAAATTTTCCATGGTATGATAAGAAAAAACATTTTCTTCTTATTTATTATACTGTATAGACAACATGTGTTAACATACACCACAATTATATAGTGTATTTATGTCACAGTGCGTATAGAGAACCTTTATGACTGATGATATTGACGTCTTAACAAATAAAAAATATAAGGCGCTAAAAAATAAGAAATATATCTATTGAAGGTGAACGGATGCTTACATTATTGCTCATAGTGATTACGATGTTGATTAGTTTAATGATTACACCAATCGTTATCGCTATTTCTAAAAAGCTCAATATTGTTGATAAACCGAACTTTAGAAAAGTTCATACTCAACCAGTTTCGGTTCTTGGTGGCACCGTGATACTTTTCTCTTTCCTTATTGGGATTTGGATTAGTCATCCTATGGAAAGAGAAATAAAACCCTTAGTCATAGGTGCTTTTATTATGTACGTAGTAGGACTTATTGATGACATATGTGATTTAAAACCACTACTTAAACTTTTGGGGCAAGTCGTCGCAGCGAGTGTGATTGTGTTCTATGGCATTACGATTGACTTTATTTCGTTTCCAATGGGACCAACTATTCATTTTGGGTTTTTAAGTATTCCAATTACAATCATTTGGATTGTAGCCATTACAAATGCAATTAATCTTATTGATGGTTTAGACGGTTTAGCGTCAGGTGTTTCTATCATTGCTTTGTTAACAATAGCATTTATTGCTATTTTGCAAGGGAATATCTTTATAACAATGATTTGTAGTGTATTAATTGGTTCACTGCTAGGCTTTTTATTCTTTAATTTTCATCCAGCAAAGATTTTTCTGGGCGATAGTGGTGCATTAATGATTGGTTTTATTATTGGCTTTGTTTCGTTACTAGGCTTTAAAAATATTACGTTTATTTCATTATTTTTCCCGATCATTATACTTGCAGTTCCATTTATCGATACTTTATTTGCAATGATACGTCGTGTGAAGAAAGGGCAACATATTATGCAAGCAGATAAGTCACATTTACATCATAAATTGTTGGCTTTGGGTTATTCACATAGACAAACGGTGTTATTGATTTATTCAATTGCCATTTTATTCAGTCTATCAAGTATCATTTTGTACTTATCACAACCATTAGGTGTTGTCTTGATGTTTATCTTGATTTTAATTACGATTGAGATGATTGTTGAATTTACCGGATTAATTGATGATAATTATCGACCTTTATTAAAGTTAATTGCCAAGAAGAACCATCACCATGAACATAAATAAAAAATAAGCTATTCAGCCTGATATATAATATTGTTTCAGGCTGAGTAGCTTTTTAATTTGTAGAAATATCGAAAGGTAACTTTTTCGTTTTTTCAGTAGTTAATGTGTAATTGCCAGCAGTATGTTGATTTAAAAATGCGATGAAAGCATCATAGTCGTCTGCGATTACATCTATATGATAACGGACTTTATCAAGGTAAGTAGTATCGCGAAGCATATAGGATGTTGATGCTAACTCATATTCGAATTTACCAGTTAAATCGTAAGCAACTGTTACAATAACGGGAATGGCATCGCGTAATTCTACACGTCCTACCGCAAAAATAACATCACGCACGGCACCACTATATGCACGTATCAAACCGCCACCACCAAGTTTAATGCCTCCAAAATAGCGCGTCACAACTACACAAACATTATGAACATCGAGTTTTTTCAAAATATCCAACATCGGCACACCAGCTGTACCAGTAGGCTCTCCATCATCATTTGCTTTTTGAATATTCATGTGTGCTCCCACTGTATAGGCAGAACAATGATGTGTTGCATCTTTATGACGCTGCTTGATATCGGCAATAAATTGTTTAGCCTCATCTTCACTATTTACTGGTTTAATATGGGCGATAAATCTAGATTTGTGTATGACATTTTCAATAATATGTTCTTTTTTTATTGTAATAATGGGTTCGCTCATTAAAATTGATTCCCCCTATAGCGTATCGATTAATTTAACTATACAGCATGATATCAAAACAATAAAGCACTGTTTTAATCTGCTTAAAAATTTATCTTGTGTGTCATATGTCATGTGTGACGAATGATGATATTGCAAATTGTGATTTATTTTTTAAGAAGAGCAGGGAGCGGGACAGAATTCATTATGAATTCGTAGTCCCGCTCCGGCAAGGTTGACTAGGATTGAAAAAAGCTTAGTATCAAGCGTATTTTCTCAATCCAGTCAACTACTGCCAATATAGAGCTCAGAACCTAAAATTTAATTATGTGCCAGACTCGTTGTTAAAGAGGGGATAGTTGTTTGCTTTTAAGTTAAATTATTTTATAATGAGAATTAAGTATAATTGAGGAGGACTACTATGAAGATTGCTGTAATGACTGATTCTACAAGCTATCTCTCACAAGAGTTACTAGATAAATACCAAATTCCAGTTGCACCTCTTAGTGTCATCTTTGACGACGGAGAAACATTTGTTGAATCAAATGATGTTGACATGGAACAGTTTTACCATAAAATGCTATCATCGAAAACACCACCAACTACAAGTCAACCTGCTATTGGAGAGTGGATTCAACGCTATGAAGCACTGCGAGATCAAGGTTACACAGATATCATTGTTATATGTTTATCAAGCGGTATCAGCGGTAGCTACCAATCTGCAACACAAGCTGGAGAAATGGTCGAAGGCGTTAATGTGCATTCATTTGATAGCAAATTAGCTGCAATGATGGAAGGATCATATGTGTTACATGCAATAAACTTAGTGGACAAAGGTTTTTCACCTGACGACATTATTCAAGAATTAAGCGCAATTCGTGAACATACAACTGCGTATTTATTTGTAGATGATTTGAAAAACCTACAAAAAAGTGGCCGTATTACCGGTGCACAAGCTTGGGTTGGTACGATGTTGAAGATGAAACCTGTATTACGCTTTGAAGATGGGAAAATAGTACCGGAAGAAAAAGTGCGTACTAAGAAAAGAGCTTATAAGTCATTAGAAGAGAATATTATGCGCATTGCTAGTGAGCTTGATGAAGTGACGATATTTGTGATAAATGGAGATAAAATTGAAGAAGGTAAGGCATTTTACCGAGAATTGAAAGAAAAGTATCCGGAATCCTATAATATTCATTATTCCGAATTTGGACCAGTTGTTGCTACACATCTTGGTTCAGGCGGGTTAGGATTAGGGTGTTTTGGCAAAAAGATTTCTATAGAATAATGCATTTCGAGGGAGGCATGAATCAACAATGATTCATGTCTTTTTTTATACATTAAAAAGAGGTGACTAGAATCATACGCTATGGTCAATTAATACCTGCATCTCATGTTCAAGATAATGAGCCAGTAGCATCGAAACAAAAAGGAATTTACACCGATAACAAAGGAATAGTATGTCTGCAATGTGGCAATAGAGATATGCTATATTTTCATAAATATATAAGTAATCATCAGGAAGAGATTGTTTATTGCCGTAACTGTCTTCAATTGGGAAGAGTAGATAATATGACTGATTATGTATTAATAGAATCGAAGAGAAATAAGACTACCGCTTCGTACACATTGCCATTTAATTTGTCTGATCAACAATGTTATGCCAGTAAAAAAATGATTTATGCTATACAGCACCACCAAAAATTATTACTCTATGCAGTAACGGGTGCTGGTAAGACGGAAATGATGTTTCCTGGTATTCAGTATGCCAGACACAAGGGGTACAATGTTGCTATTGTATCTCCAAGAGTAGATGTTGTTTTAGAAATTAGTCAGCGTATCCTGGATGCTTTTCAAGGTGAACAGATTGATGTATTGCATCAGCAATCGAGACAACAATTTAACGGTCATTTTGTCATTGCAACGATTCATCAGTTGTATCGTTTTAAAAATCATTTTGACCTTATTTTTGTTGACGAAGTAGATGCTTTTCCATTAGCTATGGAATCATCATTATTTATTGCAATTCAGATGGCAGCCTGTAGACAAGCTTCAATTATTTATATGACTGCGACGCCATCTAAAGCGTTATTAGCGCAATTTAATCATGAACAAATCATATATTTACCAGCTAGATTTCATCGACATCCACTTCCTGTACCACGCTTTAAATATTTTAAGTTGAAGTGCAATCGACAACAACAAACTTTAGTGCGCATTTTGCAAAATCAACTAAATAAACGACGAATAACTTTAGTGTTTTTTCATCATATAGAAACGATGTTAGCTGCTTATCATCGATATCAAGCTGTTTTGTCGTCACTCACCTACGTATATAGTGAAGATGTCTTACGTTTTGAAAAGGTTGAAGCGCTCAGACAAGGGAACTACGAAATTGTTTTTACGACAACAATTTTAGAAAGAGGCTTCACAATGGCACATTTAGATGTCATTGTTATCGATGCACAAACATTTAGCAAGGCAGCATTGATACAGATTGCTGGTCGAGTTGGGAGAAAAGCACATGCACCTGATGGCATGGTATTGTATTTACATCAAGGTGTAAGTTTAAGCATGATTGCTGCTAGACGTGAGGTGCAATCTATGAATCGTTTGGCAAGAGAAAAAGGGTGGTTAGATGAGAAGATGCCTCCAATGTCTTCAACCCATCCATGAACCATTAACGGCTATAAATATATACAAGCCGCCTAAACTTATATGTTCAAAATGTGAAAGTTTGTGGCAAGCTTGTCGTATTAAAGACAAAAAACAACGTTGTTCGAGATGTCTAAATCAATGTGGTCATTCAACGCAACAGTGTTTAGACTGTCAGTTTTTAGCAAATCGGTTTCAATTAATGACGCAGCTATATTGTGATTATCAGTACACAGGAATTATCAAAGCGCTCATCCATCAATACAAATTTATGAAAGATCACTATTTAGCGCAAGTGTTGGCATATCAACTGAAGCTACCTCAAATTAAATATGACTACGTTGTGCCAATTCCGTCCCCGAAAGTAAGAGATGATACAAGAACCTTTAATCCTGTAACTACAGTGTTAGCTTATAAAGGTATTCAATATATTAATCTTTTAGCTACGGATTTGCGTCCTAAGCAATCAAAATTATCAAAAATAGAGCGTGCTGAAGCATCTAATCCATTTTATATTTCTTTAGATATCGACTTGACAAATAAAGAAATATTACTCGTAGATGATATTTATACTACTGGATTAACCATACATCATGCGGGGTGTAAATTGTTAGAAAATAAAGTCAGAAAATTCAGTGTGTATACGTTTGCACGGTAGTCCGAACGTGGTATGATATAAGTAAGAATTACCAATAGAGGTTAAAGGAGAGATTACTATGATTAGATTTGAAATTCATGGAGATAACCTCACTATTACAGATGCAATCCGCAACTATATTGAGGACAAAATTGGTAAATTAGAACGCTATTTTAATAACGTTCCAAATGCAGTAGCACATGTTAAAGTTAAAACGTATGCTAATTCTGCAACTAAAATTGAAGTAACAATTCCACTCAAAAATGTCACACTTAGAGCGGAGGAACGACACGATGATTTATATGCAGCTATTGACTTAGTTAATGACAAATTAGAGCGTCAAGTACGTAAATATAAAACACGTGTCAACAGAAAAAATCGAGATCATGGGGATCAAGAAGTATTCGTGGCAGAAGTAGCTGAAGCTACTCCAGAACCATCTGAATTAGAAGTCGAAACAAATGATAGCGACATTGAAATTATTCGTTCTAAACATTTCAGCTTAAAACCTATGGATTCTGAAGAAGCTGTATTACAAATGAATTTGCTAGGACATGATTTCTTTGTGTTTGCTGATAGAGAAACAGAAGGAACAAGTATTGTATACCGACGCAAAGACGGTAAATATGGTTTAATCGAAACAACAGAATAAAAATTTTGAGTCATTGTGCTTATAGCCACAATGTCTTGAGTGATTTTCTAGAGAATGGGACAGAAATATCATTTGCAAAAAATAATTTCATTTTCCCTCACTGGCAAGGCTGACTAAGATTGAAAGAAGCTTGATACAAGCATATTTTCAATACAGTTAACCACTGCCAATATTTTAAAATATATTTGGATAATGAAAAGAGTAGCTGAACAAGCTACTCTTTTTTTATTAAATATTTTTTAAAATATAATTGTTAAGAAACATATTTTTTTAAAAAAACTTAACAAGATACACAAATATTTCACTTTTGATGAAAATAACCACTTGATTTTAATTTGTTATTAGATTAATAATATAAGTGTAATTATTAAATATTAATTTTAATAATTAAAACAATATCAAAGGAGTGTGATTTTATGTCAAAAATGTTAGTTCTTTTTTCTACATGTATTCTTTTAATGTCGATGTCGTTAATTTTTATGCCTGTTAGTCATGCGCAAGGTTTATCCTCTAAGCAAGCAACGTTGTATCAGCAGAATCCAAAAGATACTAATACTCAAGTTTCAGGAAAACTGAATAATTCGAAAGAAACAAAAGCAAATGATACAGCAACCTTATTTGCAAACTCTAAAGTCAATCAATATATTATCGACAATCATCTTCAGCATTCGCCAGTAGTAAAAGATCCACGTATGGATACACTTCCTAAATTAGAATATAAAAACGGCACTTACATGGGTGTTGTTATTCACGAAGTGGGCGAAGACAATCGTCCTTTACAAGTATGGGTAGATCGCATGTATGAAACTTATACTAGAGCATTTGTACACGCATTCGTTGATAATAACGAAATACATCTTACTGCACCTGCAGAATATTATGTGTGGGGAGCTGGTCCTAAAGCTAATCCATACTTTTATCAAATCGAATTAGTAAGAATGTATAATTTTGAAGACTTTGCAAAATCAGTTAATAATCAAGCTTGGCTTGCAGCCTATATGTTAAAGCAAAATGGAATTACGCCAACACTTGCTGATGATAACGCTGGTAAAGGTTCTGTCATTAGCCACAATGCAGTAGGTAAATATTGGGGCGGTACAGATCACGTAGATCCAATCGAATACTATGGAAGATGGGGATACGATATGCATCAAATGTTTGATTTAATTAAATACTACTATGATAATATGGCGTAAATTAAAAATGCTTTAATACATGTAGTAGCAAGACTAGGAATCTGTTATTTAGATTCCTAGTCTTGTTCGCGTGTTTTTTACAAACTTTAATAATCCCATTATCAACATTGAGGTTCATGATTAAGAATTTGTACATACTTTAGTTTTTAAGAAGCAAATGTTTAATCAATGGACACATATCTTAGGTTATGCTAATGTAATTTGACGATTCTAAAATTGTATTATTTCATCTTCAGTTTCTCAAAGTACGTTTTTAAAATACGCTTTTATTAATATATTCGAAAATTATTTATTTATGACGAGAAAAAGTTGTTTCTATCGTGTTAAAATAAATATGTTGTCGATTTGCAGGGCAATCAATAGCCCAAAAGGAATCACGCATCAACTTAGTAGTAGCACGCATAAGTTTTTCGGTGAAAGAAATGATTAGAGATGACATTGAGAGACGCGTAGTATGAGTAATATAAGTATAAATTTAATGGTATAAATGATAAGATAAATTGTTGTAGGCCAAACAGTTTTAGCTAAAGGAGCGAACAAAATGGGATTTTTATCAAAAATTGTTGACGGCAATAAAAAAGAAATAAAACGATTAGAAAAACTAGCTGATAAAGTACTTGCATTAGAGGAAAATATCGCTATTTTAACGGATGAAGAGATTCGTAATAAGACAAAAAAATATCAAGAAGAACTTAAAGAGATAGATGATGTTAAGAAACAAAATGATTATCTAGATAAAATATTACCTGAAGCATATGCATTAGTACGTGAAGGATCTAAACGTGTGTTCAACATGATTCCATTCAAAGTACAAGTGATGGGTGGTATCGCTATTCACAAAGGCGATATCGCAGAAATGAGAACAGGTGAAGGTAAAACATTAACAGCTACAATGCCAACATACCTCAATGCCCTTGCTGGCCGAGGTGTTCATGTTATTACAGTCAATGAGTATTTATCAAGTGTACAAAGCGAAGAAATGGCCCAATTATACAATTTCCTTGGGTTGTCTGTAGGCTTGAATTTAAATAGTAAAACAACAGCAGAAAAAAGAGAAGCATATTTACAAGACATCACATATAGTACAAATAATGAATTAGGATTCGATTATTTGCGTGATAATATGGTGAATTATGCCGAAGAACGTGTTATGCGTCCACTGCATTTTGCTATTATTGATGAAGTCGACTCTATTTTAATCGACGAAGCGCGTACACCATTAATTATTTCTGGGGAAGCTGAGAAATCAACATCACTTTATACGCAAGCCAATGTTTTTGCTAAAATGTTAAAAGCCGAAGACGATTATAAATATGATGAAAAGACAAAAGCTGTACATTTAACAGAACAAGGTGCAGATAAAGCGGAACGCATGTTCAAAATTGAAAACCTATATGATGTCCAAAATGTTGATGTCATCAGTCATATTAATACTGCCTTAAGAGCACATGTTTCATTGCAACGCGATAAAGACTATATGGTGGTTGATGGGGAAGTGCTCATTGTTGACCAATTTACAGGACGTACGATGCCAGGACGTCGTTTTTCTGAAGGATTACACCAAGCGATAGAAGCTAAAGAAGGCGTTCAAATTCAAAATGAATCTAAGACAATGGCTTCCATTACTTTCCAAAACTATTTTAGAATGTACAATAAATTAGCAGGCATGACTGGTACAGCAAAAACTGAAGAAGAAGAATTCCGTAATATTTATAATATGACGGTTACGCAAATTCCTACGAACAAACCGGTACAACGTACAGATAAAGCAGATTTAATTTATATTAGTCAAAAAGGTAAATTTGATGCTGTTATTGAAGATGTAGTAGAGAAACATAAAAAAGGTCAGCCTGTACTGTTAGGTACAGTTGCTGTAGAAACCAGTGAATATATCTCAGCCTTGTTGAAAAAACGCGGTGTGAGACATGATGTTTTAAATGCAAAGAATCACGAGCGCGAAGCAGATATTGTTGCTAAAGCTGGACAAAAAGGTGCTGTAACAATTGCGACAAACATGGCCGGACGTGGTACCGACATTAAACTTGGTGAAGGTGTCGAAGAATTAGGCGGCTTAGCTGTTATAGGTACGGAACGTCATGAATCACGTCGTATTGATGACCAATTACGTGGCCGTTCTGGTCGACAAGGTGATAGAGGTGATAGCCGCTTCTATTTATCACTGCAAGATGAGTTGATGATTCGTTTTGGTTCTGAGCGCTTACAAAAAATGATGGGGCGTTTAGGCATGGATGATTCAACACCGATTGAATCAAGAATGGTCTCTCGGGCAGTAGAATCTGCGCAAAAACGTGTTGAAGGTAATAACTTTGATGCCCGTAAACGTATTCTTGAGTATGATGAAGTATTGCGTAAACAGCGTGAAATTATCTATAATGAACGTAATAATATTATTGATAGTGATAATAGTTCAGAGCTTGTTACTGCCATGTTGAAATCAACTTTACAACGCGCAGTTAATTATTACATTAATGAAGAAGATGAAGCATTAGATTATAATCCATTCATCAATTATGTTAACGATGTCTTTTTACAAGAAGGTAGCTTAACAGTTGAAGAAATAAAAGGTAAAGATTCCGAAGATATTTATAATATTGTCTGGGAAAAAATCGAACAAGCATATGATGCTCAAAAAGAAACTATTGGCACACAAATGCCAGAATTTGAGCGTATGATTTTGCTCCGATCTATTGATACACACTGGACAGATCACATTGATACTATGGATCAATTGCGTCAAGGAATCCATTTGCGCTCATATGCACAACAAAATCCACTGCGTGATTATCAAAATGAAGGTCATGAATTGTTTGATATTATGATGCAAAATATTGAAGAAGACACTTCAAAATTCATCTTGAAATCTGTTGTGCAAGTAGAAGAAAATATTGAGCGAGAAAAAACAACTGACTTTGGTAAAGCCCAACATGTTTCTGCCGAAGATGGTAAAGAAAAAGTGAAACCACAACCTATCGTAAAAGGTGAGCAAGTAGGTAGAAATGATCCATGTCCATGTGGTAGTGGCAAAAAATATAAAAACTGTCATGGTAAATAATGTGCTTGACGGTAATTGAATTAAATTCTCAATACTTAAACGAAGCGTGACCATAAATGTTATGCTTAATCCGTTTTGAGCCTTTTTGGAGTAGGATATTGAAGTTACACAAAGACTTCTATCCTGCTCTTTTTATGGATTAGATTAATCATCAATCATAATACAATCGTGACAAAATATAATCATATATGTATCATAAAGAAGACAGAAGATATCATCGTTATAGGAGAGATAAGCATGGAACTTTCAGAAATCAAACGTCGTATAGAGGCGTATCAAGATAGTTTAACTCAAATTAGGGGGTCTCTTTGACTTAGAAAATAAAGAGACAAATATTCAAGAATATGAAGAAATGATGACCGAGCCTAATTTTTGGGACGATCAAAATAAAGCGCAAGATATTATTGATAAAAATAACGCTTTGAAAGCAATAACTATGGGCTATCATGACTTAGACAATGAAGTTGAGGACATGTTTGCCACGACCGAGTTATTACAAGAAGAGTATGATGAGGATATGAAGGCTGAGTTGGAAATGGATGTCTTGGCCTTTAACGATAAATTAGATCAATTTGAATTACAGCTGTTATTAGATGGTCCACATGATGCTAATAATGCGATACTAGAATTACATCCAGGCGCTGGAGGTACAGAATCTCAAGATTGGGCGAGTATGTTACTCCGTATGTACCAGCGTTATTGTGAACAAAATGGATTTAAAGTTGAAACGGTAGATTATTTACCTGGTGATGAAGCAGGTATTAAAAGTGTGACGTTACTTGTCAAAGGACATAATGCGTATGGTTATTTAAAAGCTGAAAAAGGTGTTCATCGCTTGGTTCGTATTTCACCATTTGATGCATCAGGACGTCGTCATACATCTTTCGCGTCATGTGATGTGATACCTGATTTTAATAATAATGAGATAGAAATTGAAATTAACCCTGATGATATTACGGTTGATACTTTTAGAGCATCGGGCGCTGGTGGACAACATATTAATAAAACTGAATCAGCTATTCGAATTACCCATCATCCGACTGGCATAGTTGTCAACAACCAAAATGAACGATCACAAATTAAAAATCGTGAAGCCGCAATGAAAATGTTAAAATCCAAACTATATCAGTTGAAGTTAGAAGAACAAGCGCAGGAAATGGCGGAAATCCGTGGTGAACAAAAAGAAATAGGTTGGGGCAGTCAAATACGCTCTTATGTATTTCATCCATATTCAATGGTTAAAGATCATCGGACGAATGAAGAAACTGGGAAAGTAGATGCCGTGATGGATGGAGATATTGGGCCATTTATAGAAGCTTACTTAAGACAGCAAATGGATCAGTCATACTCGTCATAATGATTATTAGAACGCGCATGGGACATCATTATGTTCTAGGCTATAAACGATATATTGGCAGTAGTTGACTGGATT
>NZ_KV830932.1:388776-435850 GCF_001836955.1 Staphylococcus sp. HMSC063A07 | reverse complement strand
GACTGGATTGAAAATACGCTGATACCAAGTTTATTTCAATCCTAGTCAACCTTGCCAGAGCGGGACAGAATTCATTATGAATTCTGTCCCGCTCTCGTTTTAAATATAGGTAACGCAACATTATATTAAGATAGCGTAATGCTTTTTATTAGACACCTTGTATAGAAATAGTAAGGTTGGAACTTATTGTAAAAAATTTATTGCTTTTAGAATTGCTAAAACTCTAAGATTTGATTGTTTGTTTACGCATTACTAAACAAAATGGATGTAAAATGCAGTTATTTATATTACTTAACCCTAGTAAATGCATCAAAATATAGGGAAAATATAAACTTTATGTTACATAGTGATAACAATAGCCAATTCGCAACGACTTTATGCTAGTCTAAGATTAAATCAGACTACAAATGAAAAGGAATGACATCATGAAGAAAACAATAACAGCAACAGTTTCATCAGTAGCCGCATTTTTAGCTGTAAATGGTATTGCGGATGCTTCTCCGGCTAAACCAGTTAAAGCGCAAACAACGATTAATACTTTATATACATCACATACAGAAGCTGTAACAGCAAATAATTATTCTGAAAATGATATCGTGGTAGTGAAATCAGGCGATTCATTAAATTCAATTGCTTCTGCCCATCATATTACAGTGACAGATATTTATAACTTTAACCCAGGAGTTACTGAATTAATTCATCCGGGGGACTTAATCGCAGTTTCTAGCAAAGGTGCTGCATTACTTGGTACTAATATTAATGGTGCAACTTATACCGAAGTATCTTCGTCAAATCAACCACAAGATATTGCGCATTTAGTTACATCGACAACATCATATGATAAACAACATGATTTAACTTTTGATGAGTTAACACATGCAAATGCAACAACAAGCTCACAATCACATGTGACTTCTGGCACTGCAGGATCTCAAAGCTATCATAATAATACGCAAGCATCATCATACAACGGCCAACAAACATCAGCGCCAGCACATCATAATGCAGTAACACATCATCGCTACCATTATGGTTCATCACCAGCGCCTAACAAATATAAATCTGTAGCTAATCAAGGCAACCTATATGCATATGGCAACTGCACATACTATGTCTTTAATCGTCGTAGTGAATTAGGACGTTCAATTGGCAGTACTTGGGGCAATGCAAATAACTGGGCTTATTCAGCAAAAAGAGCTGGATTTACTGTTAATAATACTCCAGCAGTAGGTGCGATTTTCCAAACAGGTGCAGGCTATTACGGACACGTTGGCGTAGTTGAACGTGTGAACAGCAATGGTTCTATTTATGTATCTGAAATGAATTATAATGGACATTTCAATAATGTCACACATCGTTCAATTTATAATGTGAGCAGTTATAAATATATTCATTAATAACAACAGCTTAATTAAGGTGAGGCTTTGAATGCAAATGCATTGAGGAAGTCTCACCTTTATTTATTTTTTATGATAGAGTTACTTTCTTTAACATAGTTGCTTGGTATAATAAAGCTAAGTATCATCAGCGATAAAATAATAGAAAGGATGACAAGTATGGCAATTCACCAGTATTTTAAAAGATTATCAGACTTAGAAAAGTTAATAAGATTGCCGGGTAAATTTAAATATTTTGAACATAATGTTGCTGCGCATTCTTTTAAAGTCACTAAAATAGCACAATATTTAGCAACCGTTGAGGCACATCATGGTAACGAAGTTGATTGGAAAAGTTTGTATGAAAAGGCACTTAATCATGATTTTGCTGAAGTGTTTACTGGTGATATAAAAACGCCAGTGAAGTATGCAAGTAGAGAACTTAAAATGTTATTTTCCCAAGTAGAAGAAGAAATGGTAAATACATTTGTCAATGAAGAGATTCCTGAACCTTATCAAGATATTTATCGCCAGAGATTACAAGAGGGAAAAGATGATTCTTTAGAAGGGCAAATACTAGCAGTAGCTGATAAAATAGACTTACTATATGAAACGTTTGGAGAAATTCAAAAACGTAATCCTGAACCCTTATTTTTCGAAATATATGAAAATAGCCTAGAAACAATAATTCAATTTGATCATTTAGTTTCGGTGCAAGACTTTATTGAGAATGTAATTCCAGAAATGTTAACCGAAAACTTTATTCCTAGAACAGAATTACGCGAGACAACGATGTCAATCTTAAAACAAAGAAATGGGTGAACATCATGATTTGGTATGTCTGTGCTGCGTTATTTCCATGTTTATTAGTCGTCTTGTTTAGTGTTGTAACAAGAAATAAATGGATTGGAACGCTGGTCGCATTGATTTTAATTGCAACGTCCATATATAAAGGTTTTTTTCACAATGAATGGATCATATTTTTAGATGTCGTTTCATTATTAGCTGGTTATGTTATCATTGATAATCTTAAATTACATCAATCACATGATAATGACTAACGAACGTCGAATATGATGTTTAAAATTAAAAATATGATAAACGCTAGCAGTTCAAACTGACCATGAAGAAGGACAAACATAGTAGCAACACTGTGTTTGTTTTTTGTTTAAAAGAATAAAAGATTTAACGGGATGTTTAGCGAACAAACGTTTGTATTTTTGTTGAATTATCTGTTAGAATAGAAAATAAATCGAGCAAAGTATATGATGAGACAAACGATAGGAGGCGTATCTTAATATGGTTGAGCACGTACCATTTAAACTAAAATCTGAATTTGAGCCACAAGGTGACCAACCTCAAGCAATTCAAAAGATTGTTAAGGGCATTAATGAAGGTAAGCGACATCAAACATTATTGGGAGCAACTGGTACAGGTAAGACATTTACAATGAGTAATGTAATTAAAGAGGTTGGCAAACCTACTTTGATTATCGCCCATAACAAAACCTTGGCAGGTCAACTCTATAGTGAATTCAAAGAGTTTTTCCCAGAAAATAGAGTCGAATATTTTGTTAGTTATTATGATTACTATCAACCAGAAGCTTATGTGCCTTCCACAGATACATTTATCGAAAAGGATGCTTCAATTAATGATGAAATCGACCAGTTACGCCATTCAGCTACAAGTGCTTTATTTGAACGCGATGATGTTATTATTATCGCAAGTGTGAGTTGCATATACGGTTTAGGTAATCCTGAAGAATACAAGGATTTAGTTGTTAGTGTGCGCGTCGGTATGGAAATGGAGCGGACAGAACTTTTAAGAAAATTAGTCGATGTTCAGTATTCTAGAAATGATATAGATTTTCAACGCGGAACTTTTAGAGTGCGTGGCGATGTCGTAGAAATTTTCCCAGCTTCAAGAGAAGAAATGTGCATCAGGGTGGAATTTTTTGGCGATGAAATTGATCGTATTAGAGAAGTAAATTATTTAACGGGTGAAGTGTTGAGAGAAAGAGAACACTTCGCTATTTTCCCAGCCTCTCACTTTGTCACTCGAGATGAGAAGATGCAATTAGCGATTCAACGAATTGAAAAGGAACTTGAAGAACGACTTAAGGAATTACGAGCTGAAAATAAATTATTAGAAGCACAACGTTTAGAGCAACGGACAAATTATGATTTGGAAATGATGCGAGAAATGGGTTTTTGTTCGGGGATTGAAAACTATTCAGTACACCTAACATTAAGACCTTTGGGATCAACTCCTTATACATTATTAGATTATTTTGGTGATGATTGGCTAGTTATGATAGATGAGTCACACGTAACTTTACCGCAAATAAGAGGCATGTATAACGGTGATAGAGCACGTAAACAAGTGCTTGTGGATCATGGATTTAGATTGCCGAGTGCACTAGATAACCGACCGTTAATGTTTGAAGAGTTTGAGGATAAGACAAAGCAACTCGTATATGTATCAGCTACACCGGGACCTTATGAACTAGAACATACGGATGAAATGGTAGAACAAATTATTCGACCTACAGGCCTATTAGATCCTAAAATTGACGTCAGACCAACCGAAAATCAAATTGATGATTTATTAGGCGAAATACAAGAACGTGTTGAACGTAATGAACGCGTATTAGTGACAACATTAACGAAAAAAATGAGTGAAGATCTAACAACGTACATGAAAGAAGCGGGAATTAAAGTAAATTATCTTCATTCGGAAATTAAAACATTAGAACGTATTGAAATCATTAGGGATTTACGTATGGGTACGTATGATGTCATTGTTGGCATTAACTTATTACGAGAGGGTATTGATATACCAGAAGTATCGTTAGTCGTCATTTTAGATGCGGATAAAGAAGGTTTCCTACGTTCAAATCGGTCATTAATTCAAACGATTGGACGTGCGGCGCGTAATGATCGAGGTGAAGTCATCATGTATGCAGATAAGATGACCGATTCTATGAAGTACGCCATAGACGAAACTCAACGTCGTCGTGAAATACAAACCGCACACAATGAAAAATATGGTATTACACCGCAAACGATTCATAAACGGATACACGATGTTATCAGTGCTACTGTTGAGAATGATGAAACAAATGCACAAGAACAAACTACAGTTCCTAAGAAAATGACGAAAAAAGAACGACAAAAAACAATTGAAAATATCGAAAAAGAAATGAAAAAAGCAGCAAAAGAATTGGACTTCGAGAAAGCAACAGAGTTAAGAGATATGTTGTTTGAACTAAAATCAGAAGGGTGACAGTTACATGAAAGGACCAAGTATAGTAGTTAAAGGGGCGCGTGCGCATAATTTAAAGGATATCGATATTGAGTTGCCTAAAAATAAATTAATCGTTATGACTGGATTGTCGGGATCTGGAAAATCTTCATTAGCCTTCGATACCATTTATGCTGAAGGGCAACGTCGCTATGTTGAGTCATTAAGTGCATATGCTCGGCAATTTTTAGGACAGATGGATAAGCCTGATGTTGATACGATTGAAGGCTTATCTCCTGCAATATCTATCGATCAAAAGACGACAAGTAAAAATCCACGTTCCACAGTGGCTACAGTAACGGAAATATATGATTATATTCGTTTACTCTATGCTAGGGTAGGTAAAGCCTATTGTCCCAATCATGGTATAGAGATTGAGTCCCAAACTGTTCAGCAAATGGTTGATCGTATATTAGAACTTGAAGAACGTACTAAAATTCAAATTTTGGCACCTGTGATTTCTCATAGAAAAGGGAGCCATGAAAAGTTAATAGAAAGCATTGGTAAGAAAGGATATGTACGCTTAAGAGTGGATGGTGATATCGTCGATGTTAATGAAGTCCCACCACTAGATAAGAATAAAAATCATACGCTTGAAGTGGTTGTCGATCGTTTAGTTGTGAAGCCAGGTATTGAAACACGATTAGCTGATTCAATTGAAACGGGTTTAGAATTAGCAGAAGGAAACATTACAGTCAATGTTATTGATGGTGAAGATCTTAAATTTTCTGAGAATCATGCATGTCCTATTTGTGGCTTTTCAATCGGTGAATTGGAACCAAGAATGTTTAGTTTCAATAGTCCATTTGGTGCTTGTCCTACATGTGACGGTCTAGGTCAAAGGTTGACGGTTGACTTAGATTTAGTTATTCCAGATAAGAATAAGACGTTAAATGAAGGAGCCATTGAACCATGGGAACCTACGAGTTCAGATTTTTACCAAACATTACTTGCCCGAGTATGTGAGGTATACAAAATCAATATGGATAAACCATTTAAAAAGTTAACGGATAGACAGCAAAATATTTTATTAAATGGTTCTGGAGACAAAGAAATTGAGTTTTCTTTTTCTAGTAGAAATGGTGGCACACGTCATAGAAAAATGACTTTTGAGGGTGTCTTACCTAATATTAGTCGACGTTTTCATGAATCACCTTCTGAATATACACGTGAAATGATGAGTAAATATATGACTGAATTGCCATGTGAAACATGCCATGGTAAACGACTAAGTCAAGAAGCGCTATCTGTTTATGTGGGTCAATACAATATCGGTGAAGTTGTCGAATATTCGATTGGTAAAGCTTTAGATTACTTTAAGAATTTAGTGCTGTCTGAACAAGATAGAGCAATTGCTAATCAAATTTTAAAAGAAATTATTGCACGATTATCATTTTTAAATAATGTTGGTCTAGAATATTTAACATTAAACCGAGCATCAGGTTCTCTGTCAGGTGGAGAAGCACAGCGTATTCGTTTAGCAACGCAAATAGGTTCACGATTAACAGGTGTATTGTATGTTCTTGATGAACCATCTATTGGTTTACATCAGCGCGACAATGATCGTTTAATTCATACATTGAAAGAAATGAGAGACCTTGGCAATACACTTATTGTTGTCGAACATGATGACGACACGATGCGTGCTGCGGATTATCTTGTTGATGTTGGTCCTGGTGCAGGAAATCATGGTGGAGAAATTGTTTCGAGTGGTACCCCAGACAAGGTTATGAAAGATAAGAAATCACTTACTGGTCAATACTTAAGTGGTCAAAAACGCATTGACGTACCTGAACATCGAAGAGCGATTACTGAACGTAAATTAAGTATTAAAGGTGCTAGAAGCAACAATTTGAAAAATGTGGATGTAGACATTCCATTGTCAGTAATGAATGTTGTCACTGGCGTTTCGGGTTCCGGAAAAAGTTCATTAGTGAATGAAGTATTATACAAAGCGTTAGCTCAAGCGATAAACAATTCAAAAGTTAAGCCAGGTGACTATGACAAGATTACCGGTATGGAACAGTTAGATAAAATTATCGATATTGATCAATCGCCAATTGGTCGTACACCACGATCAAATCCTGCGACTTATACGGGTGTATTTGATGATATACGCAATGTCTTTGCACAAACGAATGAAGCTAAAATAAGAGGTTATCAAAAAGGACGCTTTAGCTTTAACGTTAAAGGCGGTCGTTGCGAAGCATGTAAAGGTGACGGCATTATCAAAATTGAAATGCATTTCTTACCGGATGTATACGTACCTTGTGAAGTCTGTGATGGACAACGCTACAATCGAGAAACGCTCGAAGTGACGTATAAAGGGAAGAATATTGCGCAAGTATTAGACATGACTGTTGAAGAAGCGACACATTTCTTTGAAAATATACCTAAAATTCATCGGAAATTGCAGACACTGGTTGATGTAGGTTTAGGTTATATTACACTTGGACAACAAGCTACAACGTTATCTGGTGGTGAAGCACAGCGTGTTAAACTTGCTTCAGAACTGCATAAACGATCAACGGGACGTTCGATTTATATATTAGATGAACCAACAACAGGATTGCATGTTGATGATATTCGACGTTTGCTTAAAGTTTTGAATCGATTAGTAGAAAACGGTGATACGGTAGTCATCATTGAACACAATTTAGATGTAATCAAGACAGCAGACCATATTATTGATTTAGGGCCTGAAGGTGGCGATGGTGGCGGTACAATTGTTGCCACTGGAACACCAGAGGAAATTTCAAATGTTGATGCATCCTATACAGGACAATATTTGAAAAATGTCTTAGCCCGTGATAAAGCAGAATAACAATTGAACTAGTTTGATATATATTTTGACTATAGGCTGAAGGTAGGCTTAAGAAAGACGTCAATAGTACAACGTATTGTATAGAAGCCAGTAAATGAGTTTTCTCATGAATTCATTTACTGGTTATTTTTCTAACAATCATCTTCAGCCATGTATTATATCCGATTAAAAGCTTTAGTTAAGTGTGACTTTGATTGATGTTATTTATTTTTGTTGCTGTGAAATATATCAGTGTAACGACAATAATATGATATTACGGTATCTTATTATAAATCTTCCATTTTGAATGAACTTTTATATAACTTGGTGTGATATTTTTGATATGATAAGAAGTGAACAATTTCAAGTTACGTTTTGAGGTGAACCCATGCTTACAACAAAAAAGTTAGTTGAGCTATTAAAGTTAGAATTGCTTGTTGGGGAAAAAGGACTAAATAAACAAATTAAGAATACGGATATTTCACGACCTGGGCTTGAGATGGCAGGTTATTTTTCGCACTATGCATCAGACCGAATTCAGTTATTAGGTACGACAGAATTATCATTTTATAATTTACTTCCAGATGACGAAAGACAAGGTCGTATGCGAAAATTATGTCGACCTGATACGCCTGCTATTATAGTGACAAGAGGTTTAGAGCCGCCTAAAGAATTGATTGAAGCTGCCACTGAAATGAATACACCATTAATTGTCTCTAGCGATGCGACTACAAGTTTAATGAGTAGACTTACAACTTTTTTAGAACATCAACTTGCGCGTTCTACATCGTTGCATGGCGTTTTAGTAGATGTTTATGGCGTAGGTGTATTGATTACCGGAGATTCAGGTATTGGGAAAAGTGAAACAGCACTTGAATTAGTCAAACGTGGACACCGTTTAGTAGCCGATGATAACGTTGAAATAAGAGAAATATCTAAAGACGAACTTATTGGTAAACCGCCAAAACTTATCGAACATTTACTTGAGATTCGTGGATTAGGTGTCATCAATGTGATGACTCTATTTGGTGCAGGTTCCATTTTGACAGAAAAGCAAATCCGACTAAATATTAATTTAGAAAATTGGAATAAAGAAAAACTCTACGATAGAGTAGGCTTACATGAAGAAAAATTACGCATACTAGATACTGAAATCACAAAGAAAACAATTCCAGTTCGACCAGGACGAAACGTGGCAGTTATTATTGAAGTTGCAGCCATGAATTATCGCTTAAATATCATGGGCATTAATACTGCCGAGGAATTTAACGAACGTTTGAACGCAGAAATTAGAAAAAATGGACATAATCATGAGGAGCACTAACGTATGAATTTAATGGTAAGTTATATAAATCCAGTGGCAATTGAATTAGGCCCTTTATCGATAAAATGGTATGGGATTATTATTGCTTTTGGCATTTTGCTGGGCTATTTTGTCGCCCAAAAGAGTTTAATCAATGTAGGATTACATAAAGACACACTTGTAGATATTATTTTTTACTGTGCATTATTAGGCTTTTTAGCAGCACGAATTTATTTCGTTATTTTTCAATGGCCGTATTATGCACAGAATCCAGCTGAGATACCTAAAATTTGGCACGGTGGTATAGCGATACACGGTGGGTTACTCGGTGGGTTTATCACTGGAATAATTATATGTAAGCTAAGAAACCTCCATCCATTTCAAATTGGTGATATTGTTGCGCCAAGTATTATCTTAGCGCAAGGTATTGGTCGTTGGGGTAACTTTATGAATCATGAAGCGCATGGTGGTCCTGTATCACGTGCATTTTTAGAACAACTACATCTTCCAGAGTTTATTATCAATAACATGTACATCGAAGGTACATATTATCATCCGACATTTTTATATGAATCCATTTGGGATGTTGCTGGTTTCGTCATACTCTTAACATTGCGTAAGCATTTACGAATTGGAGAAACATTCTTTAGTTACTTAATTTGGTATTCTATTGGTCGCTTTTTTGTTGAAGGCCTACGCACCGATAGCTTAATGTTGACAAGTCATATTCGTGTGGCACAACTTGTTTCAATCATTTTGATACTCGTCGGTTTAACTTTTATTGTCTACCGACGTTTAAAATATAAAGCGCCAGTTTATAAAGATGCAGGTCCACTTACCTGGCCAAGTCAGACGGCGAAGGTTAAGCGATGAGACGATTACAAAAACGTAGTAGTACAGGCATTAATCCATTATGGCATATGTATCGTTTTATTCGCTTTCCAAAAGTGTTGAAGCAAACCGTTATTATAGAATTTTGTCGTTTTATTCCTAGCATGCCATTGAAGCGATATGTCTATCGACGCTTTTTAAATATGTCTATCGGTCAAGCTACTGCAATTGCTTATAAAGTAACACCAGATTTATTTTATCCAGAACTTATAAGCATTGGTGATAACTGTGTGATTGGGTATAATACTACAATATTAACTCATGAAATTCTTGTTGATGAATATCGACAAGGTCAAGTGATAATAGGAGACCATACGATGATAGGTGCCAATGTGACGATTTTACCAGGCGTATATATTGGTAAGCATGTGATTATTGCTGCGGGTTCAATTGTATCGAAAGATATTCCAGATGGTTGTTTTGCTTGCGGTAATCCAATTCAAATACATAGGAAGTGAGGTGACCAACAGTGAATCAACAAGATGATAATGTCATACATGTGAAATTTAATAATCATTTTTATCTTAAAATAGCAGAGGAAAAATTTGAAAATGAAGATTGGGAACAGGCAGCTGAATATTACAGTCGAGTAATGGAACATGAGTCAGATAATATTGAAGTTATTACCAATTATACAACTGCATTAAAAGAGTTGGGACGATACAAAGAAGCAATTGCGATTAATTTTGATTTAGTTGCTAAAAATGAACATGTTCGCTCGGCATTTAACAATATTAGCAATGTTTATTTCAAATTGAAAGATCATTATAAGTGGTTTATTTTTGCCATGTCTAGTGCTGCTATGTCTAAGGACGTGGATATAAGAGCTATCTTTGAAGACGTACATCAGGTAGAATACGATGATGAAGAAAAATTTTACACGGAAGTAATGCTAGTTTCATTCCAATATGTATTTCAATATTTACTGACACAACAACGCTTTGAAGATGCTAAAAATTATATTTCTCATTTAGAACACCCACTGCGCAAACAACACATTGTTCAAAATTCTCTTGTACTATGTCATATCTATTTACGAGAATATCAGCAAGCGAAAAGAATATGTGAGCGTTTGTTAAAAGAAGATTCCTCTGACGTATACGCATTATGCCATTATACATTGGTGCTATATATTACTAATAATAAAGAAAAGTTTAATAAATATATGAAAGTAATGAAAAAGATTAGACCAATGAACGATGACGAGAGATTTAAACTTGGTATCATTCTTAGTTATTTAAAGCAATATGAAGCGTCTCAAAAGTTATTACTACCACTTTATCGTAAAAGTAAATTTCCCTCACCTCAAATGTACAATGCTTTAAGCTTTAACCATTATTACCTAGGAAATGAAATCGAAAGTGAAGCCATGTGGAAAAAGCTCCAGCATTTGGCAAAAAACGAAGTCGGTCCACCTCCATGGACGCTTGAGGATAGTAAAGAAAAATTTAATCAGAAAGTATTGCCATTATTACTTCATGATAATAATCATTATAGACTATACGGTATCTTTTTACTTAATCAATTAAATGGTAAAGAAATATTTATGACAGAAGAAATATGGGCCATTTTAGAAGAAATGACAGATTATGAAAAATTATATTTAACGTATCTGATACAAGGACTGAAACTAACAAAATTAGATTTTATCCATCGTGGCTTAGTTGAATTATATAAAAATAAACAACTGCAACAAGATATGGAACTGTCTATTAGTTGGATTGATACCGCAGAAGCACTTATTGCAAGTAAAGTGGATTATAATGAAATGGAACGCTATTTAGCTGCACATGTATATCTCTATTATCGCCACACAGCATTAAAAATGACAAAACGAGAAATCTTTGATTGGCTAGGTGTCACAAAATATAAGTTAGATTCAGCAGTAAAATACTTGTTGAGCATATAAATTTTATCGGTAATGATTATGGTTTATAATGCGCATGGTAAAGATAAACGAGGAGGCATATAAAATGACTGAAGTAAATTATGACGTTGCTATTATCGGAGCTGGACCAGCCGGTATGACAGCAGCGGTTTATGCATCACGTGCGAACTTAAGTACAGTTATGATTGAACGTGGTATGCCAGGTGGCCAAATGGCAAATACAGAAGAAGTTGAAAACTTTCCAGGCTTTGAAATGATTACAGGCCCAGATCTTTCTACTAAAATGTTTGAACATGCAAAGAAATTCGGTGCTGAATATCAATACGGGGATATTAAATCTATTGAAGATCAAGGTGACTATAAAGTCATTCATCTTGGTAATAAAGAGGTGACAGCACGTGCAGTTATTATTGCTACAGGTGCAGAATATAAAAAAATAGGCGTGCCTGGTGAACAAGAATTAGGTGGCCGTGGAGTAAGTTATTGTGCTGTATGTGATGGTGCCTTCTTTAAAAATAAAAATCTATTTGTTATTGGCGGCGGTGATTCAGCAGTTGAGGAAGGAACCTTCTTAACGAAATTTGCAGACAAAGTAACGATTGTACATCGACGAGATGAACTGCGTGCACAAAAAATCTTGCAAGATCGTGCATTTAAAAATGATAAAGTCAACTTTATTTGGAGTCACACGTTGAAATCAATTAACGATAAAGATGGAAAAGTTGGTTCAGTGACACTCGTATCAACTAAAGATGGTTCAGAACAAACATTAGATGCAGATGGTGTGTTTATCTATATAGGTATGAAACCATTAACTGCACCATTCCTTGATTTAGGTATTACTAATGAAACTGGCTATATTGTAACTAAGAACGACATGAGTACAGCGGTTCCTGGCATCTATGCTGCTGGAGATGTGCGCGATAAAGGTTTACGCCAAATTGTTACGGCAACAGGTGATGGTAGTATCGCCGCACAAAGTGCCATTGATTATATTGAAGAATTGAAAGACAAAGAAGCTTAAATTTAAGCATGTGCACAGTATGATATAAAGCCAGTACTATTTAGATTAAAATGGTACTGGCTTTTATTTACATACTTACATTTGTTTAAGCTATACGTTATGATTAAAGCATATAAAAATAAGTTGGAATAAAAAGTTATGGTGGTGATTCTGATATGACTCAATCAGAAAGGGAAATAAGTAAAAGTGAATTACTCGTTGTAACTGGTCTATCTGGGGCCGGTAAATCACTCGTTATTCAAAGCTTGGAGGATATTGGCTTTTTTTGTGTGGACAATTTGCCGCCAATATTATTGCCAAAATTTGTAGAGCTTATGGAACAAGGCAACCCTTCATTGCATAAAGTAGCCATAGCTATTGATTTACGTGGGAAAGAACTATTCACCTCACTCGTACAAGAAATTGATAACATAAAAAGTCGCAATGACGTTATTGTTGATGTTATGTTTTTAGAAGCGAGTACAGAAAAGCTTATTTCACGCTATAAAGAATCAAGACGTGCCCATCCGTTGAATGTAAAAGGAGAAGTATCGTTAATTGATGCGATTGAAGAAGAACGCCAACTGCTTTCAAGAATACGCACAATTGCTAATTATATAGTAGACACAACAACGATGAAACCGAAAGAATTAAGAACACGTGTTAATAAGTATTTTAAAGATGAAACATTTAAATCATTTAGTATCAATGTTACTAGCTTTGGATTTAAACATGGCATTCAAAAAGACGCCGACTTAGTATTTGATGTACGTTTTTTGCCAAATCCGTACTATGTTGAAGACTTAAGACCGATGACTGGTGAAGATGAACCTGTATATAATTATGTTATGAAATGGAAAGAAACTGAAATTTTCTTTGATAAACTAATGGATTTATTAAAATTTATGATTCCAGGTTATAAAAAAGAGGGTAAATCTCAATTAGTGATTGCAATCGGGTGTACAGGCGGTCAACATCGTTCTGTAGCACTTGCGCGACGCATCGGAGAAAAGCTCGATGAAATTTTTGACTATAATGTATATGTTCATCATAGAGATGCGCATATTGAAAGTGGCGTGAATAAATGAAAAAGCTAAAAATTGTGCTTATCGGTGGTGGCACAGGACTATCCGTATTAGCAAGAGGACTTAGAAACTATCCAATAGATATTACTGCAATTGTGACGGTGGCAGATGATGGTGGTAGTACAGGCGTAATACGTAATGAAATGGATATTCCGGCACCAGGAGATATTCGCAATGTCATCGCAGCATTAAGTGACGCTGAACCTATCATACAAGATTTATTTCAATATCGCTTTGAAGCTAATCAAATTGGTGGCCATTCGTTAGGCAATTTATTATTGGCAGCACTGACAAATATAGAAAATGATTTTGGTCACGCAGTAAAAGAACTGAGTAAAATATTAAACATCAAAGGTAAAGTTATCCCATCAACTAATACGAGCGTTAAATTAAATGCTGTTTTTAAAGATGGAGAGATTGTTTCTGGTGAGTCCAGCATACCAAAACGCAATAAACAAATTGAACGGGTCTATTTAGAGCCAAGCGATGTAAAACCAATGGATGAAGCAGTACAAGCCATAAAAGAGGCCGATTTAATCGTTCTAGGACCAGGTTCACTCTATACAAGCGTCATATCAAATTTATGTGTCAACGGCATCCAGAAAGCACTATTTGATACCGACGCACCAAAGTTATATGTAGCAAATGTAATGACGCAACCAGGTGAAACCAATGGTTATGATGTGTTAGACCATATTAATGCGATACATAAGCATGCAGGTAAAGATTTTATCAAATATGTGATATGTAACACGCAATTATATGATGAAGCAGTGCTAGCACATTATAAGAAACAGAATGCTGAACCTGTAGCAGCCCATTATGACATGTTAACAGCTAAAGGATTAAAGGTAATTACAGCTTCCAACTTAATCGAAGTGTCTAAAGATTACCGGGTAAGGCACAACAACGAAGTGTTAGCCAAATTAATATATGATATAGCACTAGATTTAACAAGTACAATACCGTTTAAACCAACACGGCATCAATCAAAATCTAACGATTAGATTGTTAGTAGTTGACAATGACGCGATTAGAAAGGTGAAGGTAACATGAGTTTTGCTTCTGAAATGAAAAATGAATTAACACGAATTGAAGTTGACGATTTAAATGCGAAAGCAGAACTTAGTGCATTGATTCGAATGAACGGTGCGCTTAGTCTTTCTAATCAGCAATTCGTCATTAATGTGCAAACTGAAAATGCAGCAACAGCACGTCGTATTTATTCATTAATTAAACGTGTGTTTGATGTTGAGGTAGAAATCTTAGTACGTAAAAAGATGAAATTAAAGAAAAATAATATATATATTTGTCGGACAAAAGTGCAGGCAAAAGAAATATTAGATGCTCTTGGAATATTGAAAAATGGGATCTTTACCTATGATATTGATAAAGAAATTATTCAAGATGATGAAATGAGACGTAGTTATTTACGCGGCGCATTCTTAGCGGGGGGATCGGTAAATAATCCCGAGACCTCTTCATACCATTTAGAAATATTTTCACAGTATGAAGATCATTCAGAAGGCTTAGTAAAATTAATGAACCACTATGAGCTAAATGCGAAACATTTAGAACGTAAAAAGGGAAGTATTGCTTATCTGAAGGAAGCAGAAAAAATATCAGATTTCTTAAGTCTTATTGGTGGTTACCAGGCTTTATTAAAATTTGAAGATGTACGAATCGTGCGCGACATGAGAAATTCAGTAAATCGTTTGGTAAATTGTGAAACGGCGAATTTAAATAAGACTGTAAGTGCTGCAATGAAGCAAGTTGAAAGCATTCGGCTTATCGACAAAGAGATTGGATTAGATAATCTACCAGACCGTTTAAGTGAAATAGCTAAGCTACGTGTTGAGCATCAAGAGATTTCATTAAAAGAATTAGGTGAAATGTTATCGACAGGAGCCATTTCTAAATCTGGTGTTAACCATCGATTACGCAAATTAAATGAATTAGCAGATAAAATCAGAAGCGGAGAAAAAATCGATTTATAATAGTTTCATACAGTATTTAATCATGATTTATATAACACATAGAAAACACCCGAATGGTTTAATCAATCTCAAACCATTCGGGTGTTTTAATATGTAGCCCCCTCGAGAGGAATCGAACCTCTATTGTAAGAACCGGAATCTTAAGTGTTATCCATTACACTACGAGGGGTAAATAAAATATAATCAAAACGCTGTACTCATTGCGTGTTTAACAGTACAATCTAGTTTAGTGAGCGAATCTAGTTTACAAAATGTAGAACCAAACGTCAATAAGATAAATTAATAAAGCGTCTTTTTTGACCATTTTTGACTTTTAAGGTAAACTAACATTACTAGTTATTATAAGGAGGCAATATGAATGAATTTAATTCCTACAGTAATTGAAACAACAAACCGTGGAGAACGTGCCTATGACATCTATTCACGTTTATTAAAAGACCGTATTATCATGTTAGGATCAGCAATTGATGATAACGTTGCGAATTCAATTGTATCACAATTATTGTTTTTACAAGCACAAGATTCTGAAAAAGATATTTATTTATATATCAATTCACCAGGTGGAAGTGTAACAGCTGGTTTTGCAATTTATGATACAATTCAACATATCAAACCAGACGTACAAACGATTTGTATTGGTATGGCAGCATCAATGGGGTCATTCTTATTAGCTGCTGGCGCTAAAGGTAAACGTTTTGCATTACCAAATGCTGAAGTAATGATTCACCAACCACTAGGTGGTGCTCAAGGTCAAGCAACTGAAATTGAAATCGCAGCAAACCATATTTTAAAAACACGTGAAAAATTAAATCGTATTTTAGCTGAACGTACTGGTCAATCTATTGAACAAATTCAAAAAGATACAGATCGTGATAATTTCTTAACTGCTGAAGAAGCGAAAGCGTATGGCTTAATTGATGAAGTCATGGAACCAGAAGACAAATAATATATACAATTCAACAGAGCAAAAATTGCTTGAGACATCAATGTCTCAGACAAGTAGAAGAAGGCGATTTCTATTGAAATTTAGTAGAGATCGCCTTCTTCATTATTAATATATTAAGTAAAAATAAGACCACACAAGCGAACCAACATGACGAAGTATTGAATATAGAAGAAGCACAAAAATGATTTATGTCAAACCATCTTTGTGCTAATATTTTATGATTTATGTCCCAGCTTGTTCAGCCTATATTGACATTAGGTGACTGAATTGAAAATGAATTTTGTTCTGCTTCCTTTTAAATATTTATTGAACTAAATCATCTAATGCTGATTTTAAATGAGGATAGCTAAATTGGAAACCTAGCGCTTCGAGTTTATTTGGTAACACCTTTTGTGTATCTAATACAACGGTTGACATTTCACCAAGTACAGTACGTAACACGAATGCTGGCACCCATGTTTCGTGTGGTCGATGCATGGCGCGTCCTAAAGTATAGCCAAATAAATTTTGACGTTCGGCGATAGGTGCTGCAAAATTAAATGGGCCTGCTGCATCTGGTTCATCAATAGTGAAAAGAATAGCACGTACTAGGTCATCAATATGAATCCATGAATACCATTGGAATCCAGAGCCTAATTTTCCACCAACGAAAAATTTATAAGGTAATTCCATCGTTTGTAGTGCACCACCATCATCAGATAAAATCATGCTGAATCTTCCTAAAATCACACGCGTTCCAAATTGTTCAAATTTCTTGGCAAAACGTTCCCATTGATATACAACATCAGATAGAAAATCAAAAGGTGACGTTTGATATAACTCAGTATAAGAACGATTGATATCAGGTGGATAATAACCCATTGCACTTGCATTAAATAACACTTCAGGTTTATCTGAGCGCTGTTCAAATAATGACACTAATGCTTGAGTAGATTGGATACGACTAGTCATAATGAGTTGTTTATAGCTATCAGTCCAGCGTTTATTTAAGGTAGCGCCTGCTAAATTTATAACAACATCAATATGACCAATTTCTTGCTCCCACCCGTCTTTGGACCAGTTAACATAGGTAATATGATTATTTTGACTGACTTTATCGCTACGCGTGAGAATGGTGATTTGTGCTGATTCACGTTGTAAAATACGATCCACAAGATGGTGTCCTACCATGCCGGTACCACCAGTGATTAAATAATGTTTCATGCAAGTCACCTCTATAATTTTTTTCTTTTAAGAACTATTATTAATAGTCATTATAATTGTTCAAACTTTATACAATAGTTAGTCATTAATATGTCATTTACTTTCTTTATAAATGGTTTTAAATCATTTTGAATAAGTTATAATAAAAGCGTACCTTCGATAATTAATTAGACATCTCTTAATTAGTATGAGTATACCCCATATTATACCCTCGAAGGTAAATTTTGACTCCCTTTAGTAGTGACCCATGCGATAAGCGTATGGGTCTATTTTACTATATAATTGTAAAACCACTAACAACAGATATGCTAACAATACCTATTAATATCATTCTTTATCATCCCACGCATAATATCAACTTTTATGTTTCAAAGTTACAATATGATAGCTGATTTTTTCAATTATTTAACTAAAATTAGAGGGATGTAAGGAAATCTTAATAATTAAATTAATGTTCCCAAGAACTGAAAATGTTATCATATAAATGATAATAAAAAAGTGAGTTGTGTATGAATATCTTTTAATGACATATTGATGTAAAATGTACCATCATAATAGTAAATTATTATACTCAAATATAGAGAAGTGAGGGAGCCTATTGTCTAAGGAAAATAAACAGTTCAATGATTATGAAGATTCAGATAAGAAACGTATGGGCACAGGCGCAAAAGTGATAAGTATCATAACAGTATTATTGCTTTTAGGTGGATTAGTTTTTGCAGTCTTTTCATTTGTAGACCATTCTAATCGTGCCAATGAAAGACTTAACAAGCAGTCAACTGAGGAAAAGAAAGAAGGTTCAAAGAAAAAAGACAATAAAACGAATGAGCAAAAGAAAAAGCAACCGACGCAAGAAACACAACAAACGCAGCAACAAATTCCACAAACGCAACAAACACCTCAGACAACGCAACAGCCACCAGCGACACAACAAAAGCCAAGAAAACCTTCCACTGAGGAACGGAATACACAAGAGAAAAATACTAAAGAGCCGTCTACCGAAGAAAATAATCAGCCTGACAAGACTAAAGAACCAGCTACGCAAGAAAAGTCTAAAGAAAGCAATTCGCGAAACGACAATAAGACGCCAACGAGAGAATCTTCAGGTCAACAACGCTCAAATAAACCATCAGCACAGCAACCTTCTTCAAATCAAAATGGACAACAAAATAAACAGCGTAACAGTCACCAATCGAACACATCACAATCAACATCTAAAGCGCAATAAAGATAAAATCATCAAGCTACTCATATAAGTGACTAGTTTGATGATTTTTTATCTATGAAGCATTTTAGGCACAAAATTTATAGCTTACATCTCGTACGTAGACGATTATCATTGGTGTATCAGGGTAAGAAAATACAAGTATTAAAAGGAAAGTCGTTTAATAGTCAGACTATTGATAATTTTTTGCAATTAAATTTAAAAAAGTCGGTCAAATGTCTTGCATTTTTAAACATCACATAGTACTATTGCAGTGTAGAAAGGTTAGATTTTGTCCCGCGTGGGACTATAAACGTCAAACCTAGTTATAATTTCTACTCATTACCTTTTTTATAAAAAGAGGAGGAAGGTAGTAGTGAAAGACTTGATGAAAGTTCAACAAAAGCTCATACCTGACCTTGTTGATAAAATGTATCGTCGGTTTTCTATCTTAACTACTATCTCTAAAAACCAACCTGTAGGTCGACGTAGTTTAAGTGAATACATGGACATGACAGAACGTGTATTGAGAGCTGAAACGGATATGTTAAAAAAGCAAGAACTGATACGAGTTAAGACAACAGGTATGGAAATTACTGAAGAAGGTAAAATGGTTGTTGAATATCTCAATGATTATTTTAATGTTTATTCAGATGATCATCAGATGGCACAGCAAATTAGAGAGATTTATAATTTGAAAGAAGTTCATGTTATACCGGGTAATTGTGACACTACCGAAACGGTAAAAGCAGAAATGGGTAGACAAGCTGGACAGTTACTTGAAGGTATACTTTATGAAGATGCAATTGTATCTGTTACTGGCGGATCCACAATGGCTCGTGTCAGTGAAGCGATGCATTTACTACCTTTCAATGTCTTCTTCGTTCCAGCGCGTGGGGGCCTAGGAGAAAATATGGTCTATCAAGCAAACACCATTTCAGCAAGCATGGCACAACAAACAGGTGGTTATTACACTTCATTGTATGTGCCAGATAATGTGAGCGAAACAACTTATAATACGTTGATGATGGAACCGTCTGTCATTCATACATTAGACAAAATTAAGCAAGCAAATATTACAATACACGGTATCGGTGATGCGCTGAAAATGGCGCATAGACGTCATTCCTCTAAAGAGGTTGTTGAAAAACTTCAACATCACCATGCCGTAGCCGAGGCATTTGGTTATTATTTTGATGCTTATGGTCAAGTAGTGCATAAAGTTAAAATAATTGGACTACAACTCGAAGACCTAGAATCAAAGGAATTTATATTTGCAGTAGCTGGTGGCAAATCGAAAGGGCAAGCTATTAAAGCTTATCTCAGTATTGCGCCAGACAACACAGTCCTTATCACAGATGAGGAAGCCGCAAAGGTAATATTAAATAAGGAATAAAAAGTTATTTGACTTTTTAAATATCATTTTAAAGGAGGCCATTATTTATGGCAGTTAAAGTAGCAATCAATGGATTTGGTAGAATCGGTCGTTTAGCATTTAGAAGAATTCAAGACGTAGAAGGCATCGAGGTAGTAGCAGTAAACGACTTAACAGATGATGATATGTTAGCGCATTTATTAAAATATGACACTATGCAAGGTCGCTTCACTAGCGAAGTTGAAGTTGTTGATGGTGGTTTCCGTGTAAATGGTAAAGAAGTTAAATCATTTGAAGAACCAGACGCAAGCAAATTACCATGGGGTGACCTAGGTGTTGACGTGGTATTAGAATGTACTGGATTCTATACAGATAAAGAAAAAGCAGAAGCACATATTCATGCAGGTGCTAAAAAAGTATTAATCTCTGCGCCAGCTAAAGGTGACGTTAAAACTATCGTTTACAACACTAACCATAGTGACTTAGACGGTTCAGAAACAGTTGTATCAGGTGCTTCATGTACAACTAACTCTTTAGCACCAGTAGCTAAAGTAATCAGCGATGAATTTGGTTTAGTAGAAGGTTTAATGACAACTATCCATGCATACACTGGTGACCAAATGACTCAAGATGGCCCACACAGAAAAGGTGACAAACGTCGTGCTCGTGCAGCTGCACAAAACATCGTACCTAACTCAACTGGTGCTGCTAAAGCAATCGGTAAAGTTATTCCTGAAATCGATGGTAAATTAGACGGTGGTGCGCAACGTGTACCTGTAGCTACAGGTTCATTAACTGAATTAACTGTAGTATTAGAAAAACAAGATGTAACAGTAGAACAAGTAAACGAAGCGATGAAAAAAGCTTCTAACGAATCATTCGGTTACAATGAAGATGAAATTGTTTCTTCTGACGTAGTTGGTATGACTTACGGTTCATTATTTGATGCAACACAAACTCGTGTAATGTCAGTTGGTGGCCGTCAATTAGTTAAAGTTGCAGCTTGGTATGACAATGAAATGTCTTATACTGCACAATTAGTACGTACTTTAGAATATTTAGCTCAATTATCTAAATAATTTGTAGCATAGTTATTTGACGAGTGCTCTGTACTGATAAATAATAAAGATAAGCTTATGAGTAAGCGGGGAGCACAAACGCTTCTCCGCTTATTTTTATATGAGTGTTCCTAGTAAAAGGAGGAAATTATAATGGCAAAGAAAATTGTTTCTGATTTAGATTTAAAAGGTAAAACAGTTCTAGAACGCGCAGACTTTAACGTTCCACTTAAAGATGGAAAAATTACAAACGACAACCGAATTGTTCAAGCTTTACCGACAATTAAATACATCATTGAGCAAGGTGGCAAATTAGTTTTATTCTCTCATTTAGGAAAAGTAAAACAAGAGAGTGATAAAGCTGGATTAACATTAAAACCCGTTGCTGAAGCTTTATCAGAAAAATTGGGGCAAGAAGTTATATTTGTACCTGAAACTCGCGGTGAAAAATTAGAATCAGCTATTAAAAATTTAAAAGAAGGCGACGTATTATTAGTAGAAAATACGCGTTTTGAAGACTTAGATGGCAAAAAAGAATCTAAGAACGATCCTGAATTAGGTAAATATTGGGCTTCATTAGGAGATGTATTCGTAAATGATGCATTCGGTACAGCACACCGTGAGCATGCTTCAAATGTAGGAATTTCTACTCACTTAGAAACAGCAGCAGGTTATTTAATGGAAAAAGAAATTAAATTCATTGGTGGCGTTGTAAATGACCCTCACAAACCTGTTGTAGCCATTCTTGGTGGTGCTAAAGTTTCAGATAAAATCGGTGTTATTAAAAACTTAGTCAACATTGCTGATAAAATTCTTATCGGTGGTGGTATGGCATATACATTTATTAAAGCGCAAGGTCACGAAATAGGAAAATCATTATTAGAAGAAGATAAAATTGATTTCGCCAAAGAATTATTGGCGTCTAATGGAGATCAAATTATTTTACCAGTTGATGCAAAGGTAGCTGCAGAATTCTCTAATGATGCAGCAATTACTGAAGTAGCTATTGATCAAATTCCAGCTGACCAGGAAGCATTAGATGTTGGACCAAAAACGGTTGAATTGTTCAACAAAGAATTACAAGGTGCACATACAGTAGTTTGGAATGGACCAATGGGTGTCTTCGAATTCAGTAATTTTGCTCAAGGTACCATTGGCGTTTGTAAATCAATTGCAGCATTAGACGATGCCATTACAATTATTGGTGGTGGAGATTCAGCTGCAGCTGCAATTTCATTAGGATTTGCTGATGACTTTACACATATCTCTACTGGTGGCGGTGCTTCATTAGAATATCTTGAAGGTAAAGAACTACCAGGTATCAAAGCAATTAATAATAAATAAAATTGTCGTCAGAAATTGATTTATTGGCTAACATATAAAGTGCGGTGGCTTATTCCATGTACTGAGTTATTAGTTTAAGTCATGCGCCTTTAACCTTTAGAATTTAAACAATAGGAGTGTTATTAATGAGAAAACCAATTATTGCTGGCAACTGGAAAATGAATAAAACAGTTCAAGAAGCAAAAGATTTTGTAAATAATTTGCCAACTTTACCAGATGAAAAAGAAGTAGAGTCAGTAATCTGTGCACCAACAATTCAACTTGATGCTTTGATTACGTTAGTAAAAGAAGGTAAAGCAACAGGCCTTAAAATCGGTGCTCAAAATACTTATTTTGAGGATAATGGTGCTTATACAGGTGAAACATCTCCTGTAGCATTAGCTGATTTAGGCGTTAAATACGTGGTTATCGGACACTCTGAACGTCGTGAATTATTCCATGAAACAGATGAAGATGTAAATAAAAAAGCACATGCAGTCTTTAACCATCACATGACACCAATTATTTGTGTAGGTGAAACGGATGAAGAACGTGAAAATGGCAAAGCAAACGATATTGTAAGTAATCAAGTTAAAAAAGCTGTTGCTGGCTTAACTGATGCACAACTTAAAGAAGTTGTAATTGCTTATGAACCAATTTGGGCAATTGGTACTGGTAAATCTGCAACATCTGATGATGCGAATGAAATGTGTGCACAAGTACGACGCACATTAGCTGAAGTTTCTAGCCAAGATGTAGCAGACGCAACACGCATTCAATACGGTGGTAGCGTTAAACCAAACAACGTAAAAGAATACATGGCACAACCAGATATTGATGGCGCTTTAGTCGGTGGCGCATCTCTTAAAGTGGAAGATTTCGTTCAATTGTTAGAAGGTGCAAAATAATAATGGCGAAACAACCTACTGCATTAATTATTTTAGATGGCTTTGCAAATCGTGAGGAAGAACACGGTAATGCTGTTAAGCAAGCCAACAAACCTAATTTCGATAGATATTATAATAAGTATCCTACAACGCAAATTGAAGCAAGTGGTCTAGATGTAGGTTTACCTCCAGGCCAAATGGGTAATTCCGAAGTCGGGCATATGAATATTGGTGCAGGAAGAATCGTGTATCAAAGTTTAACGCGTATTAATAAAGCGATTGAAGAAGGAGACTTCTTTGATAATGATGTCTTGAACAATGCGATTCAACATGTCAAAGATCATCAATCTACTTTACATGTTTTTGGCTTGCTCTCTGATGGCGGTGTGCATAGTCACTATAAACACCTATTTGCATTATTAGAGTTAGCAAAACAACGTGGCATAGACAAAGTTTATGTCCATGCGTTCTTAGATGGTCGTGACGTAGATCAAAAATCAGCATTAAAATATATTGCTGAAACCGAAGATAAATTTAAAGAACTAGGTATTGGACAGTTCGCCTCTGTTTCAGGTCGCTATTATGCTATGGATAGAGACAAACGTTGGGATCGTGAGCAAAAAGCATATAACGCAATACGTGCTTTTGAAGGACCCCAATTTGCTTCAGCCGAAGAAGGTGTAGAAGCTAACTATGCTAAAGATTTAACCGATGAATTTGTAGAACCATTTATTATTGAAGGTCAAAATGAAGGAGTCAATGATGGCGATGCGGTAATTTTCTTTAACTTCCGTCCAGACCGTGCAGCTCAATTATCAGAAATATTTACAAACAAAGCTTTTGGTGGCTTTAAAGTAGAACAAGTCAAAGATTTATTCTATGCCACATTCACGAAATATAATGATAACATTGATGCTGAAATTGTCTTTGAAAAGGTTGATTTAACTAATACAATTGGTCAAGTAGCTCAAGATAACCAATTAAAGCAATTGCGTATTGCCGAAACAGAAAAGTATCCACACGTCACTTATTTCATGAGTGGTGGTAGAAATGAAGAATTTGAAGGTGAACGTCGTCGTTTAATCGATTCTCCAAAAGTAGCAACATATGACTTGAAACCTGAAATGAGTGCTTATGAAGTTAAAGATGCTTTACTTGAAGAGTTGGATAAAGGCGATTTAGATTTAATTATCTTAAACTTTGCTAATCCCGATATGGTTGGACATAGTGGTATGTTAGCGCCAACAATCAAAGCAATTGAAGCGGTAGATGATTGTTTAGGTGAAGTCGTTGATAAAATCTTAGAAATGAACGGCTATGCCATTATTACAGCTGATCATGGTAACTCAGATGAAGTATTAACGGATGATGATCAACCGATGACGACACATACCACAAACCCAGTTCCAGTAATCGTCACTAAAGAAGGCGTAGAATTACGGAAAACTGGCCGTCTTGGTGATTTAGCGCCAACATTGTTAGATTTATTGAATGTAACGCAACCAGAAGAAATGACAGGCGAATCACTCATTAAACATGACTAAAAACATTGTTTAATGGTGAAATCATTGATGCGCAATGATGACATGCAGCTTGTCTGCTAATATATGAAATTATTTTATTAATTATTCAAATCAAGCTATAATAGCTTTAGATTAAAGTAAAAGGAGTTTTTGAACATGCCAATTATTACAGATGTTTATGCTCGCGAAGTCTTAGACTCACGTGGTAACCCAACAGTTGAAGTTGAAGTATTAACTGAAAGCGGCGCGTTTGGCCATGCATTAGTGCCATCAGGTGCTTCTACTGGTGAACACGAAGCCGTTGAATTACGTGATGGTGATAAATCACGTTATGGTGGTAAAGGTGTTACTAAAGCTGTTGAAAATGTTAACGAAATTATCGCACCAGAAATCATTGAAGGTGAATTTTCAGTATTAGATCAAGTATCTATCGATAAAATGATGATTCAATTAGATGGTACGCCAAACAAAGGTAAATTAGGTGCAAACGCAATTTTAGGTGTTTCTATCGCTGTTGCACGTGCAGCTGCTGAATTATTAGGTCAACCTTTATATAAATATTTAGGTGGATTTAATGGTAAACAATTACCAGTTCCAATGATGAACATCGTTAATGGTGGTTCTCACTCTGATGCACCAATCGCATTCCAAGAATTTATGATTTTACCAGTAGGTGCTGAATCATTTAAAGAAGCGTTACGTTGGGGCGCAGAAATCTTCCACAACTTAAAATCAATCTTAAGCGAACGTGGTTTAGAAACTGCTGTTGGTGATGAAGGTGGATTTGCACCTAAATTTGACGGTACTGAAGATGCTGTTGAAACAATTATTAAAGCCATCGAAAAAGCAGGTTACAAACCAGGCGAAGATGTATTCTTAGGATTTGACTGTGCATCATCAGAATTCTATGAAAATGGTGTATATGATTACACTAAATTCGAAGGTGAACATGGTGCTAAACGTAGCGCAGCTGAGCAAGTTGACTACTTAGAAGAATTAATTGGTAAATACCCTATCATTACGATTGAAGATGGTATGGATGAAAATGACTGGGAAGGTTGGAAACAATTAACTGACCGCATTGGTGATAAAGTACAATTAGTTGGTGACGACCTATTTGTTACAAACACTGAAATCCTTTCTAGAGGTATTGAAGAAGGAATTGGTAACTCTATCTTAATTAAAGTTAACCAAATCGGTACATTAACAGAAACATTTGATGCGATTGAAATGGCACAAAAAGCAGGCTACACTGCAGTTGTATCACACCGTTCTGGTGAAACAGAAGATACTACAATTGCTGACATCGCAGTAGCTACAAATGCTGGTCAAATTAAAACAGGTTCATTATCTAGAACTGACCGCATTGCTAAATACAACCAATTATTACGCATTGAAGACGAATTATATGAAACTGCAAAATTTGATGGTTTAAAATCATTCTACAATTTAGACGTTTCAAAAAAATAATTTTCAAAAAATGCAATAAAAGTTCACGCTAATAATTATGAGTCTGGAACATCATTTTTGTTCCAGGCTCATAACTATATATTGGTAGTAATGACTGGAATTGAAAATACGCTGATACCAAGCTTTTTCAATCCTGTTCAACCTTGCCGGGGCAGGACTACGAATTCATAATGAAGCTATCTCGCTTTCAATCCTGTTCTATTTTTTATATAAAAAGCTGGAACGGTAATGTTATCATAGTAGTGAAACTGATATAATAAGATTTGAATTGATTAAAAGGAGTTACATGATGGAAAAACAAACTCAAGTAAGAGAAAAGCGAACAGGCAACTTAATTGCAATCAGTTCACTTGTGTTCAGCTTCTTATTAGTGTTCCATAATTTTGTCGCATTGGATATGGCTACAGCTAAAGCGCTACTTGCTTTTGCAGGTCAGAAAACATCAGATGCTGTCGCACATAATTTATTAAATGGCTTTAGATATACGGGGATTATGTATATTTTAGCTTATTTAGCAGGTGTAATTGCATTTTGGAATAGACATATGTACTTATGGTGGTTTATGTTTGCCGTTTTCGTGTCAAATGCCATTTTTACCTTAATCAATATTTCACTAGTGATAAAAGGCATCACTACAGCACATTCATTCATGTATGCATTACCAATTCTTATAGTAATTATTGGTTCTTTAGCACTAGCATTGTATATGCTCGTTATCTCGATTAAACGTAAAAGTACATTTAATCGTTAGTAGATTTGATATAAACAAGCGTTCTGTGATATAATTCAGTTCGTATATAATGAATGGAGGACAATTTTCATGCATACATTTTTAATCGCACTATTAATCATTGATTGTATTGCATTAGTAACTGTTGTATTACTCCAAGAAGGTAAAAGTAATGGACTTTCAGGTGCTATTAGTGGTGGCGCAGAACAGTTATTTGGTAAGCAAAAACAACGTGGCATCGATTTATTTTTGCATAGATTAACAATTATTTTAGCAATCATATTCTTTATCATATTGATTGGCATAAGTTATTTCCAATTATAAGGTCCGACGATATAAATGTCGGGCTTTTTTAATTATAATAAGTGTATGTGACTGTTAAAGTACACAATAAATAGGAAAATAATGTCGCCTTTAAAGACATGTAATAATATAAAATAGTTATGTTTAGAAATAGGAGAGATGTTGTTATGCAAATTAAACTACCCCAACCATTCTTTTTTGAAGAAGGCCCCCGTGCTGTCTTACTGCTTCATGGTTTCACAGGAAATTCTTCAGATGTAAGACAACTAGGGCGTTATTTACAGAAAAAGGGAATCACCTCTTACGCGCCTCAATATGAAGGTCATGCGGCTCCGCCAGAAGAAATTTTAAAATCAAGCCCACATGTCTGGTTTAAAGATGCATTAGATGGTTATGATTTTCTTAAAGAAAAAGGCTATGACGATATTGTCGTTGCTGGATTATCTCTAGGCGGTGTTTTTGCACTAAAATTAAGCTTAAATCGAGATGTAAAGGGTATTGTAACGATGTGTGCTCCTATGGAAGGTAAGACTGAAGGAACAATATACGATGGTTTCCTTGAATATGCACGCAACTTCAAAAAATATGAAGGAAAAGATCAAGCAACGATTGATCAAGAAATGGAAAACTTTCACCCAACTGAGACATTAAAAGAGCTAAGTGCGACATTAAGTGAAGTTCGAGATGTTGTCGAAGAGGTGCTGGATCCCATTTTGGTTATACAAGCAGAACATGATGAGATGATTGATCCTCAATCAGCCAATTATATATATGACCATGTTGATTCAGAACAAAAAGACATTAAATGGTATGCCAATTCAGGTCACGTCATTACGATTGATAAAGAAAAAGAACAAGTTTTTGATGACATTAATGACTTTTTAAATACGTTAGAATGGTCAGAGTAAGGAATAAACAATAGAAATGAATATAGAAAGGAGGGGCATGATGAATTTAAAGCAATCCATTGAAGCAATCGTTAAGCAACCAGATTACGAACCGATGTCTGTGTCAGATTTCCAAGATGCTTTAGGTCTTAATAGTGCCGACTCATTTAGAGATTTAATAAAGGTGCTTGTTGAACTAGAACAATCGGGGTTAGTTGAACGTACAAAAACAGATAGATATCAGCGAAAACAAGGAAAGTCATTAGGCTCAAAATTGATTAAAGGAACATTGAGTCAAAACAAAAAAGGATTTGGCTTTCTTCGACCTGAAAATGATGATATGGAAGATATTTTTATTCCACCGACAAAAATAAACAGAGCCTTAGATGGTGATACAGTGATTGTTGAAGTAAAACAATCTAAAGGTGACCATAAAGGGAAAATTGAAGGTGAAGTGAAATCCATTGAAAAGCATTCGGTCACACAAGTTGTGGGAACATATAGTGAAGCTAGACATTTTGGTTTTGTCATTCCTGATGACAAACGAATTATGCAAGATATTTTTATACCAAAAGGGCAAAGTCTAGGTGCTATAGATGGTCATAAAGTACTCGTACAAATTACTAAGTATGCGGATGGACATGATAATCCAGAGGGACAAGTATCCGCTATACTTGGTCATAAAAATGATCCAGGCGTTGATATCTTGTCTATTATTTATCAACATGGCATAGAAATTGAATTTCCAGATGCAGTCTTGAAAGAAGCAGAAGCTGTTCCAGATGAGATTTCTCCATCTGAAATTGAAGGTCGTACAGATTTACGTGATGAATTAACGATTACGATTGATGGTGCAGATGCAAAAGATCTTGACGATGCCATTAGTGTTAAAGCATTAAAAAATGGAAACACCGAACTTACCGTTAGCATTGCAGATGTCAGCTACTACGTTACTGAAGATTCTCAGCTAGATAAGGAAGCTTACGATCGTGGGACAAGTGTCTATTTAGTTGACCGCGTCATACCTATGATTCCACACCGTTTAAGTAACGGTATTTGTTCATTAAATCCAGACGTTGACCGATTGACATTAAGCTGCCGTATGGAAATTAATGCACGTGGTGAAGTCGTTAATCATGACATCTTTGATAGTGTGATACATTCAGACTATCGCATGACATATGATGCTGTAAATCAGATTATTACTGAAAAAGACCCAGAAGTCCGTCAACAATATGAAGCCCTCACACCTATGCTCGATTTAGCGCAAGACTTATCACAACGCTTGATTCAAATGCGTCGTCGTCGAGGAGAAATCGACTTTGACATCAGCGAAGCGAAAGTATTAGTGAATAGTGAAGGCATTCCAACAGATGTCGTCACACGACAACGCGGTGATGGTGAACGGCTAATAGAATCGTTTATGTTGGCAGCCAATGAAACCGTAGCAGAGCATTTTAGTAACTTAGACGTACCATTTATCTATCGTGTACACGAACAGCCAAAATCCGAAAGACTAAGACAGTTTTTTGACTTTATAACGAACTTTGGCATAATGATAAAAGGTACAGGTGAAGATATTCATCCAGCTACACTACAATCTATCCAAGCAGAAGTAGAAGGACGACCAGAACAAATGGTCATCTCAACAATGATGTTACGTTCAATGCAACAAGCGCATTACGACGATGTAAACCTTGGACACTTTGGCTTATCGGCAGAAT
This sequence comes from Staphylococcus sp. HMSC063A07, assembly GCF_001836955.1. NCBI lineage: Bacteria > Bacillati > Bacillota > Bacilli > Caryophanales > Staphylococcaceae > Staphylococcus > Staphylococcus sp. HMSC063A07. The sequence goes on along the minus strand of NZ_KV830932.1, from coordinate 405,568 downwards.
ATTATACACACTTTACTTCACCAATACGTCGGTATCCAGATTTAACCGTCCATCGCTTGATTCGCAAATATTTAATTGAGCATAGCATGGACAGTAAGACACAACACTATTGGGCAGAAAAATTACCAGAAATTGCTGAACACACATCTCAACGTGAGCGTCGTGCGATAGATGCAGAACGTGATACCGATGAGCTTAAAAAAGCAGAGTATATGATTCAACATATTGGTGATCAATTCGAAGGTATTATTAGTTCTGTAGCCAACTTTGGCATGTTTGTCGAATTACCAAATACAATTGAAGGCATGGTCCATATTTCCAATATGACAGACGATTATTATTATTTTGAAGAACGTCAAATGGCATTGATTGGTGAGCGCTTAGCAAAAGTATTTAGAATTGGAGATACCGTCAAAGTTAAAGTGTCCCACGTAGATGTAGACGAACGCATGATAGACTTCCAAATTGTCGGTATGCCAATATCTCAAAGTAGTAGTCAACGTCCAGCGAGAGGTAAAACCATTCAAGCTAAAACACGCGGCAAAGCTTTAGATAAATCAAAAAACGATGGGCAACGTCGCAAAAAATCTAAGAAGTTAAAACAGCGCAAAGGTAAAAATGCACGCAAAAAAGAAAAAAATGGTCAAACAAATCACAAACCATTTTACAAAGATAAAAGTGTGAAGAAAAAGTCACGAAGAAAGAAAAAATAAGCAACAAAGAGGTGATAACCAGTGGCTAAAAAGAAATCACCAGGGACATTAGCTGAAAATCGTAAAGCACGACACGACTACAACATTGAAGATACCATAGAAGCAGGCATCGTCTTACAAGGAACCGAAATAAAATCGATACGTCGTGGCAGTGCTAACTTAAAAGATAGCTATGCCCAAGTAAAACATGGAGAAATCTATTTAAACAATATGCACATCGCACCATATGAAGAAGGAAATCGCTTTAATCATGATCCATTACGCTCTAGAAAACTCTTATTACACAAACGAGAAATTATCAAACTAGGCGAGCGTACAAGAGAAGTAGGATACTCAATCATTCCGCTTAAACTGTATTTAAAACACGGTCATTGTAAAGTACTGCTTGGCGTAGCAAGAGGTAAGAAAAAATACGATAAGCGTCAAGCGTTGAAAGAAAAAGCGATGAAACGCGATGTAGATCGTGCGATGAAAGCCCGTTATTAAGCAACGTCATTGCTTAATCGGGCTGATTTTGATATGATAATTAATGCTTGTTTATTATTCATTACGGGGACGTTCTTGGATTCGACAGGGGTCCCCCGAGCTTATTAAGCGTGTCGGAGGGTTGTCTTCGTCATCAACACATTCAGTTTATAATAACTGGCAAATCAAACAATAATTTCGCAGTAGCTGCCTAAGCGCACTCTGCATCGCCTAACCGCATTTCCTATGTGCTGTTAACGCGATTCAACCTGAATAGGATATGCTAAACACTGCCGTTTGAAGTCTGTTTAGAAGAATACCAATCAAGCTAGCATAACGTTGGTTGTCTATGACCTTTCATTGTGCGAAACTGAAATATAGACTACACACGTAGAAAGATTTGTATCAGGACCTCTGGACGCGGGTTCGAATCCCGCCGTCTCCATTATATAGCCTGCAACCACTGTGGTTGTGGGCTTTTTATTTTTGGGTGCACAAAAAGTGCAAGTATATTAAAGCACTATCCAATTTTTATTAATGACTTTAGTCTGTTGAGCACGTAAAGCGTGCGAAATAAAAAATATATTCAAAATCAAGAAATGCTAGATAAAGCACTAGGTAAATTGAGTGTGAGAGAATATGCCCCCCCTTTTTAAGGCTTATTAAAGTTAGTCCAAAGCCTCTTTATAGACTAGCTAAAGTGACAATCACATTTTGGATTGGAAATGAAATGAAAAAGCCAGCGCCTATAGACGCTAGCCGGTATAGCGGGCTTATAGCCGCAGAACAAACCACCCGTTTGACGGGTGGTTTTGATTTTTAATAGTATGACTTAAATTAAGCATTTATTGTTTTTAACTTAAAAAAATATCGTCTGACCATTTCTATAACCATCATCCAAACTACATGACCAAATAGTTCAGAAATATGTTCTGTGAATGGTTGTTCAAAAGGACTTGGGACAACTTGCATGATAGGCATAATAACCAAGTGAAAAGCAATCCAAATTACAATTCCAAATAATGCACCATATCCCAAAGTAATCTTAGAATATTTATTAGCTAAAATAATATAAATAATTGCTATTACAATTGAAAAACTATAATGAACAATAAAGCTTACAAATGGCAATGCGTGTTCAGAAAAACTATATGTAAGGTGTGTGACATTTGAAGGTATTCCCAATATCTGTAAGAGTTCTTGAGGCGGATTTGTTGCATCTCTAGCTGGTGTTCTTGGTGGGAACATAACTTCCCAACCTAATTTAACTATTCCTGACAATAAACCGGCTAAAATACCTACCCAAAGAACTTTTAACCAGTTTTGTTTCTTATTAGTATTGTCCATTTTTAACTTCTCCTTTCTATATCATTTTTATTATAGCATTATTAGAACTTTTTGAATATTTAATATACTATTTAAAGTTAATAGTCAAAATTAGTATTTTTGTGATGCTTTACTAAAAAATTAGGTAGATTAAGCATAGAAATCTAATTAATGTGTATGTTTGAATGATTATCTATTCTTTATGAATAACAATGTCTAATTTTTGAAAATAGTTATTTAAACAATTCATTCTGTTAGATATAAAGAGTAGAAAAATGGAATTTCCTTTGTTTTTAGGGGACATGAAATACTAAGTCATACATTCAGTGACGTATTTTTCTCTCACGCTTCGAAAATTGTGAAATTAGATAAATAGAATAAAGCAGACATTAATTGAGACTACGAGTATTAACCAACACTACATTTAGTAATATGGTTTAAAGAATCTGCGAAAAGAGGACTGCGTATAGACGATGAAATAGTAATAAAAAGTTTGTGGTTAAGAAAAGTGAATTTGAACCTAATCTAGACACGAACTAATTGAATGTATTTATACTTTTCAAAAATAAAAAGATGTGTTACGCTTTAAGTGGTTAGGCGACTAACTATATTAGAAAGGGTTGTTCACGTGAACGAATTTTATTTGATAGATAGTCCGACTTATAAAAAATTAGAAGGACTGAAAAAAGAATATGAAAACTTAGATATTATTTCTGTCATGTTATATCTTGAAATTAATAAAGCTTACAAAATTATGAAAAGTAAATATGACAAGTTTATAGAAGAATATGATTTGTCAGAAGCTAAGTTTTCAATTTTAATGTTGCTTTCTTATGAAGAAAATATGACTTTATCGCCATCAGATTTATCTAAGAAAATAGGTAATAAAAAATCAACAATTACAGGATTAGTTAAAGGGTTAGAAAAACAAGGCTTAATTAGAAGGGTTAATTTATCAAATGATAAACGTTCCAGTTATGTACAAATGACTGAAATTGGTTATTTAAAGTTGAAAGAGTTTTTACCTAATAATTATGACTTTGTGTCAAATATATTTAGTGATTTTGATGAACAAGAAAAAGAAACATTTTTTCATTTGATGAATAAATTAAGAAATAAAATAGAAGAGGATGGAGAAAATGAATAAAATTGAATTTTTAGAAACATTTTTAAGCTTATATATTAATCATCATGTTGTGCTTGAAGATATGGAAAAAGGTACAAATAAATATACAGTTTTAGACGTAAGAAATGCACCTAAAGAAGTGAAAAAAGATAAAATTAAAGGTGCTTTAGAGATACCAGCTAAAGACTTAAATAATCGTTTAAACGAGTTATCTCAAGATAATATTTATGTTGTTTATGATTGGACTGGAGGAACGATTTTAGGTAAGCAAGCGTTGTTAGAATTATATCGAAATGGTTTTGAGGCTTATGAATTAGCTGGAGCATTAGAAGGATGGAAAGGTATGAGCTTACCATTAGAAGATGTAGAATAGTTAAGTTTTTATCAGTTATACTTTTAATTTATGCTATTTTTAAAGTTAAATTACCTTCATAAAAGAATAATTGAAATTTTAAGTGAATACATTAAAAAATCGTAAAGATGACCTTATACATGAGGTTATTTTATAAGGTGAAAAGTTATTGTATTTATTGATTCAATCAGTAATTGACGATGAAATAGCAACGAAAGAGATTGTGGTTAAGAATGGTGAAACTTGACTAGAAACTGGTAGGTTAAAACTCGTATACCATGAACATGTGGAATTTGTAGATGTACCTATCAATTCTAGTAGTAGATTAAAGGCTAATGATATATTAGGCCGTTATCTTAGATTAGCAATATTCAAATGCTGTAGTTCACATTTATTACAAATATTAGTTTTATAGAGAAAAGTAATAAGAGTCTGGGACATAATTATATTTTAGGCTCTGAGTTCCATATATTGGCAGTAGTTGACTGGATTGAAAATACGCTGGATACCAAGCTTTTTTCAATCCTAGTCAACCTTGCCGGAGCGGGACTACGAATTCATTATGAATTCTGTCCCGCTCCCTTATTATTTAATATTGTTAAAACCAACCATTATATGTTTTGCAACTGTTTTTTACAATCAGCTATTGAATCAGAATTATGAGATATTTTTTTGAGAAACAAAGTACTGGCAATACCCAAGTGAATATGATTTTTTATAAAGAATATAGATATTGGCGACGAACTAAGATTCTAATTTTCACAGCATATTTAATGATTTTTAAAAATATGTTTATATTCAATTTTTTCTATTTGGGGCAGTGATCTATATGGTTTAGATAGGTAAAATATAAGGCTGCCGATTATAAATATCAGACCTGTAAGAACAAGCGTATAATCAAGACCTAAATATTTAATTAATACACCACTAGATAAGCTGCCTAAAGGTAAAGTCATTGCAGATATGCTAGTTATTATAGTAGTAATGCGTGCTAATAATTTTTCAGGAGTTACCTTTTGTTGGATTGATACTAGAGAAACGTTACCTATACTAATAGTGATAAATGAGATTGGAAATAACATCATAAAAATAATATTAGGAACATAGTTAATAAATATTAAAAGTAAACCCGAGGATAAATATAAAAATATCAAGATTTTACCATAACCAATATTTACATTATTTATATAAGGCGCAAGTAATGAACCAACAATTAAACCTAATGAAAGTAAGCTCATTAATAAGCCAAAATAAAATGAACCACCAAGATAATTTGCTTTTAAAGGGACCCAAGTATAAAGAATTCCTAATCCAAAATTAAGAATGGAACTTGATACAGCTATTAAAAGTAATAAAGAATGATATACCTCTTGAAAGCCTTCTTTTAAATTATTTAAATATTTACCTTTATATATAGATTCTGTTTGTGTTACAGGCCATTTTATTAACATAAAAAATAAAGCAGCGATTAAAAATATTAACGAATTACCAAAATATAATGGAATGAAAGAGAGTGTAGCAACAATAATACCACTTAAAGCATTCATGATAACATCTGTACCTTGATAAGCCACACTCATAGCAGAATTTGCTTTAACTAACGCATCATTACTTACCAAAATAGGAATTGCTTTTGACTGTGCTGGATAACCTATTTGCGCACAAAACATAGCGAGTGTCACTAAAATAATTAAAAGATAAACATTTAAGATGCCAACAAAATACAAAAAAGTTATAGTTAATAAAATTAAAAATTGAAGAATAGGTGTTATGATGAGCGTCTTTCTTAAAGCAATGGCATCTACTATAGGCCCAAACAAAAAAGAAATACATATAGGAATCATTAATAATGTATTTGTTAATCCAACTAATACTGAATGATGTGTCCATTGTAAAACTGTCCATGTTGTTGCTACATAATAAAGGCTATCTCCAGCATTAATTAAAATTCTTGCTAAAAGTAGATTGAAAAAAGATTTGTTTTTATGTAAATGTTTCATATTTATCATCCTTAATTATAGTACTTTAATTAAATTATAAGTTTTTTAGTATAAAAATAAAGTATTATTAACAAATTCATCAGTATACAATTAATTAAATTATGGTATAGAAAAAATATTGAATAAACATATATTATGCTATCTAGATGTCCATTGCCTGATTTACAAATAATTTTAACGTTGAATGATAATTTATGTTGTAAGACGCAAGTTCAATAATTCTAATGGCAATGCTCAAATAATTCGATAGATTTAGAGTACGAGTACTTAAGGACGTTGAGAAACTACAAAATGTTTAGTATATTATAGATGTAAATTACATATTTTATAGAAGCTAAATGCCGGTTATATCATACTTAATGAGTATTGTTTTTTATTTATGTTTAGCCTGTGTCGTTTCCATTCCATCGATGATTTTAGGGATTAAGAAGCATAATGAAAGAAAAAAGAATAATTAGAGATAGATAAGTGATATGTTATATTTTCGATGTATTTATATAAATTCAGTCATGTTGAAATAATTATTTCATGAAATTGCCAACTGAAATATCACGTATATCTTAAATACTTCTTTTCCATAGTTAAGAACAGAACATGCTGTTTCTTTTGCATAAAAGAACTTTGAAAATGTGAACGCTTATGCGTATATTTTTCTATTTTACTAAATATAAAAACATTACTAATTCATGTTACATTTTTTTACAAACATGTAATAATAAAAATAGGGTATTTACAAGAAATATATTTAGTAAAATAGGGGTTATTTAAAATGGCAAATAATACAAAATATTTTCATCATGTTGAACATAGAAAGTTTCAAAATCATTCTAAATTTACATTATGGTTATCATTAGTTATAACGCTCATCTTTACGATTGTTGAATTTGCGGGTGGTATCTATGCGAATTCTTTGGCGTTACTTTCGGATTCATTTCATATGCTGAGTGATGTCTTAGCTTTAGGGTTATCTATGGTTGCGATTTATTTTGCGAGTAAACCGCCCACAAAAAATTATACTTATGGTTTCTTAAGACTTGAAATTATTGTTGCTTTCCTTAATGGACTGGCTTTAATTGTTATTTCTTTAGGGATTATGTATGAGGGTGTCATGCGTATCATTCATCCAGAACCAGTCGAGAGTGGTGTCATGGTTGTTATTGCTACACTTGGGCTTCTCGTTAATATCATTTTAACGTTGATTTTAGTTAGATCTTTAAAAAAAGAAGACAATATCAATATTCAGAGTGCGCTATGGCACTTCATGGGGGATTTGTTAAATTCTCTTGGTGTTATTGTGGCTGTAGTATTAATTCATTTTACAGGTTGGGAAATCATCGATCCAATCATTAGTATCATTATTTCACTTATCATATTTAATGGTGGCTATAAGATTATAAAAAATGCGTGGAAAGTGCTTATGGAGCGCGTTCCAGAAGGATATAGTTCAGACGAAATTATCGATCATATGAAACGTATTGAAGGTGTTATTGATGTACATGAATTTCATTTGTGGAGCATCACAACGAACCAAAGCTCTCTTAGTGCACATGTGGTTTTAAGTGATAAATATATTAAATCTCCATATGCGACCATTAATAAAGTCTCAGATTTACTTAAAAATAAATATCATTTAGAACATGTCACACTTCAAATTGAAAATATTGAACTCAATCATTTGAATGAAGATTACTTTAAGCAATATCAGGGTGATTCTCAAGACTAATATGGCACGATATTTTATTATTTTCTAAATAGCTGATGCATATGTCGTTTAAAAAACAATAGTTTAATACTACTACTGTTTCCTATGATATGTTAATAACATGTCAGGTTGACTATCATGAATCAACAGATAAATAGTGAAGAAAGAATTTTGCACGAATCTAATTTATATCATAGAAATTATATGATAGTCTATACATAAATAAGCAGTAAATTTAATATAGGTGGTCTTATAATGAGTATAAAAGAAATGTGGGATTATTTAGTAAATAAAAAGTGGACATCTAAAGATATTGGTATACTTATTTTTTATGTTATTGTCGCAAGTATCTTTGCCACACCAGTACTAGGAATTCCTCTCGGTGTGTTGGCCTTTCTAATTATTAATGAAGATGTTTTGGATGATAATAAAAAGCAATAAAATATTTATATTGGATTAAGAGTTACAGCACTCATGTGTTGTAGCTCTTTTTTTAATTTTCTTTATAAATTAAAAAAAGATGTCAGTGACGTCTTCTGATTTTATAATATAAATATTTAGTTGTTCGCATCTCTATATTTTGATAATATAAAATAAAAAAATAAATATAATAGACATCGATGGAAGTATAAGGGATGTGAAGACATGTTGCATTCAAAGAAGTTGCTGATATGCTTGCTCGTTTTAACGCTTTTTATTGGAGGGTGTGGCATGAACAACAAAGATAATAATAGGGAAGTTCAAATTAAACGTAGTTTTAATAAAATGTTAAGCATTTATCCGACTAAAAACCTTGAAGACTTTTATGATAAAGAGGGCTTCCGAGACCAAGAATTTGATAAAAACGATAAAGGAACGTGGATTATTAGCTCTGAAATGAATATTCAAATAAAAGGAGACAATTTGAAGTCAAGAGGTATGATTTTATATATAAATAGGAATACTAGAAAAACAAATGGATATTTTGAAATAGATGAAATAAGTGAAGACAAAAAAGGAAGACCACAGAGTAAAGAAAAGAGATATCCAGTAAAAATGGAGCACAACAAAATCATTCCAACAAAACCAATAAATGATAAAAAGTTAAAAGAAGAAATAGAAAACTTTAAATTTTTTGTACAATATGGCAATTTTAAAGATATCAATGACTACGGAGATGGTGATTTTTCATACAATCCCAATGTGCCAAGTTATTCAGCAAAATATCAATTAACTAATGATGATGATAATGTGCGACAGTTAAGAAAAAGATATCATATTCCAACCAATAAAGCACCTAAGTTATTGTTGAAAGGTGATGGCGATTTCAAGGGTTCATCTGTTGGTTATAAAGATATAGAATTTACCTTTGTAGAAAAAAGAGGAGAAAATATTTATTTTACTGATAGTATAGATTTTAATCCAACTGAACATGACGAAAGATGATAATAAAATATTTATATTTGATAAATAAGCTAGAACATCATTATGTTTTAAGCTGTGAACTAAATATTGAAGTAGTTGACTGGATTGAAAATACGCTGGATACCAAGCTTTTTTCAATCCTAGTCAACCTTGCCGGAGCGGGACTACGAATTCATTATGAATGCTGTCTCGCTCCTTTTTATTATGAACTGTATCCATAAAACAGCTAATACTTTATTAATAGCTGAAAGGCCTAACAATAATTAATATTTATTAGATTATTCTGCATATTAATAGTATATAATTTAATTAATTTTTTAATATAATAATCATACTAGGTTTACATTCTTTTAAAGTCGTCTTGATATCTTAAATATGTAAGGCGATGTTATTCAATTTAATTTAGGGAGGAATTACAGTTGTATTTGCAAACAAAAAAATCAAAATGGATAAGTGGTATGGCTAGTATGGTTATGGTCTTAAGTATGACTATGTATTGTCCAGGAAATGCTGAAGCAAGTGGTGCGGGACAAGGTCCTGATCAAGCTACAAATCAAAATGAAATTAAAGTGACACAGACTAAACCACATGTTGCACCAATACCTACAAAAAACAGTCCGAACCGAATTATGACAAATTTTAATGGCAATACTCAGAAAGAAATGGGCTTTAGTTGGTATACAACGGATCGGTTCAAAGATGCTAAAGTTTGGGTTTCTGAATCTGGACGTTTTGATGATGCACAAATATTTAATGCTAAACCTAAGAAGGTGAACTCAAAATATCTTGAGCGTGATGATAGTGGTCATTTTATTTTTAAAGATGTACAAAAAGATGATGAAGGTAACGTAATCAAAGATAAAAATGGCAAGGAAAAAGTAAACGGGTATTATACTGATGCAAACGCACATGGCCCAGAATGGACAAGTGGTAATGAACATGGTGAAGCTACGTTAACATCACAAACAGAATATACATATAAAGCAAAAGCAACGGGCTTAAAACCAAATACAAAATATTACTATAAAGTGGGCAGTTTGCAAGGTGGTCAAAGTACTGTTGGGCAATTTCAAACATCAGGTAACAAAGGGGATGCCTTTAAGTTTGTTCAATACACAGACACACAAAATGCGTTTTGGAATGAGCATGTTAGAAATGAGGCACAATTTGGAGCTGACACATTAAATCAAGCAATTCAAACGGCAGGCAATCCTAATTTTGCATTGCATACGGGGGACTTCGTAGAGACAAGCGAAATTGAAGATGAGTGGACAGATTTATATGATCAATCAAGACCATCATTTATGTCTTTACCTGTAGCTGCTACAGCTGGGAATCATGATGAACATGCGTTTAATGAAGATGATCCAAAACTATTAGGACAATTTAATCAACACGTCAATGTGCCAAAAGCAAATAATGCAGTTAATGGTGGTTCTTATTATTCATTTGACTATAATGGTGCACATATGGTTGTAGCAAATACAAATGACAATAAGAAATCAAAAGATAATCCAGATGAAAAAGCAATTGGTAAACAACAAATGGCATGGATTAAAAATGATATTAAACAAGCCCGCAAAAAAGGTGCTAATTGGATTATTTTAAACTTGCATAAACCAATGTATTCTAAATCTTATCACGCTTTATCAGATGAAGACATTCAAAAAGTTCGCAACGAACTGACAAAAGAAATTGACGATTTAGACGTTGATTTGGTATTGCAAGGTCATGATCACGTGCTTGCACGCACGCATTCACTTAGACATACCTCAACTAAAAACAGTTTTGTTAATGCTAGAAAAGAAGATGCCAAGCAAATATTAGGCGATGATCATGTTGAATATTATGACAATCCTAAAGGATCAGTGTACGTCTTACCAAATACAGGTGGTACAAAGGCCTATGACGATATTTATGATCGTTCATTAAAACACATGAAAAAAGTAAGACCAGAACTTAAAGGATTAACGCAACGTCAACTGGATCATTATAACAGTTTGTTTGCTGTAGGAAAGCAACCACAAAAGACATCTGCATTTAAAAATAAACATGCAAACAATAGAGATTCTTCAGCACAAAACTTTTCAGTGTATGAAGTTTCAGGCAATAAGTTAAAAGTTAAAATATATCAATTATACGGTGATATTAGTAAAGGGGAACCAAGAGATATTAAATTAATAGATGAGTTTGGAATTAAGAAAGATAAAAACAAACGATAAAGAGCTATTCTTATGAACTAAATCATAAGTTAAGATAATGGACGATGTGACTGTATTTTGAACAGGGTTAGCAAGAATGGAGTGTTAAACTTTGATGACAGGCAAAAGATACATGGCAGTATTACTAACAGTTTGCATGGTATTGACGGCATGTGATAGTCATGGCGATAAGCAAACAGAAGCTTCTGGCACACCACATGTTGAGCATCATGATAAAGAGCGACAACAGTTAAAAAAGGATGTGCTTAAGTGGGCGAATAAACAAGGTGAACAGCATAAGCGGGCCGTTACCAATCGCTATTTTGGTAGTGGAGAGATATCGACTGGTGATTGGTACGCCTTAACCGCAGATGGTCAGCTACAAGTGAGTAATCAAAACAAACCCGGACCCAAGGCATTTAAACTCCATACGCTTGCAGGGTTTGTAACGTATAAATCAGCACATAAGCAAACTGGAATAGATTCTCGTGCCCAAAACTTATCTAATGTAGAGGGTTATGCAAATGTTGCAGATATGTCATATCCCATAACCAAATATTTAATCGCAGATAATGGTAAAGTATATAAATATCAATTTCAGAAACAAGATGATACGAGGTTATCTAGTGGCTTTGCGCCGAAAGATCATAATGACAAAGATCCCAATCTTAGTCCGAATATACAATTTAAAGAAGTAAACAATGCCACAATGAAACAACTTTTGAAGCAGCTAAAAAATAAATATCCACAGTTATTTCGTGAATCATAGCATTAATAAAAGTACGAAGTAATTTAGAAATAGCAAAATCTATGGTGGTCCTAGCACAAATAAATAGAATTCATTTCAACACCACTAAGATGATTATAGCCGTATGATATTTCAAGGTATCTTGATTTTCATACGGCTTAATTATTTCATTTATAAGTTCTAATTTCTGGCGCTTGATAACATTGAATAAATTGTTCCATTTCATTAATATTATCTGAGAATAGCATATGTTGGCAATCTGTTTGACTCAAGAAGCCTTCAGTAACCATATGATCGTAAAAGTGTTGAATATGGTCGTAGTAATTATTAATGTTATAAAAAATACAAGGGTTTTGGTTTTGTCCAATCCTTGACCATGACACAACTTCGGAAATCTCTTCAAGTGTTCCCGGACCTCCAGGAAGTGCAATGCATACATCACCAAGAGATAAGATTTTTTCTTTACGTTCAGACATTGAATTAACAATGATTAATTCATCTAAGCCATTATGGGCTAATTCTCTTTGTTGCAGAAATGTGGGCATGACACCAATTGTTTTACCACCATGTTGTATGACGCTATTTGCAATCGCTCCCATTAAACCTGCATTGCCACCGCCAAAGATAAGCGTATGGTTTTGTTCAGCAATCCATTGACCTAGCTGAATTGCGCCTTCTTTATAAATACCGTTGTGGCCTTCACTCGCACCACAATAGACAATAATATTCACATGTTTCACTCCTAAGAAGTTTCGTTTTTTGACAATAATACATTATAAGTATAGTAAAATGTTTAAGCAATATAAAGCGATATTTTGGATTAAGTGATGCATGAATCATTATTCTGCTCTTTATTAACACCCTAAGTTACGTTATATTGTAACCAGAAATGTAAAAACACAATTGGGTTGGTAGTCCCAATGCAAAGTTTAGCTTTGTCAGTAACCTTCCTCCTCAGGTCGTCCATCATTTCTAATTGCTAAAAATTAGAGGAGGGGTAGCATGGAGCTATCTATATTACATGATGGTCAGTTTTTTATAGGTTTGGTTGAATACCGTAAAGGTCAAAAGGTGAAATTTGTAAAATACACGTTCGGTGTAGAGCCAGATGACGAAGTAGTATTGCAATTTATTACCAATCATTTATTAGCTTGTTTAGATGATGCGGAGGTTGAAATAAATAGCAAACCGCCAAAGAAACACCTTAATCCTAAACGATTACAACGTCGTGTGGCTAAAGAACAAAAACAGCCTAAAGATTTAACAAAAGCACAAATGGCATTAAAAGAAGAACAACAACGGAAGAAAAAGCGCCGTAAACAACGTTACAAAGCAGATAAAGAAGCTGAAAAAGCCTATAAAAGAAGAGTCAAAAGAATTAAAGCAAAAGAAAAACATAAAGGCCATTAATGTGTATTGGGAGCGGGACAGCATTCATTATCAATTCGTAGTCCCGCCTCGCCAAGGTTGACTGGGACTGAAAAAGCTTGGTATAAACGTATTTTTAATCCAGTCAACTATTGCCAATATATCGTTCATAGCCTAAAACGTTATGATGTCTCAGACGCATCACCCTTAGCGTTATATTTTAATGTTAAGGGTGAAATTTTATATAAAAGAACAAAACTAAGCTAGTTGAAAATTTTGAAATAGTGGTGACATACTTATCCCAATAAAATAGGGAATGAAAGTAATAAAATGTGTCTTTAATTAAGGAATGAGCTATACAAAGGAGAAAATCGTATGTATTCAGAGCAAGAAACATATGACTTTATTTTATCGGTAGCTCTAAGACGCTTATGACAGATTAATATAGAAAAAATAAAGGAGAGATATAATGATACAAGCCATTAACCATATTTGTTTTTCTGTAGCTGATTTAGCGACATCTATAGACTTTTATGAACGTATTCTTCAAGGTGATTTATTAGTACAAGGACGAACTACAGCTTATTTTAATATTGGAGGATTGTGGATTGCTTTGAATGAAGAACAAAATATACCAAGAAACGAGATTCAATATTCCTATACACATATTGCCTTTTCTATTGAAAATAAAGATTTTGATGCTTGGTATGATTGGCTTGAAAAGCATGAAGTACCTATTTTAAATGGACGACTAAGACATCTTAAAGATAAAAAATCAATTTACTTTACAGATCCAGATGGTCATAAATTAGAACTTCATACTGGCACGTTACAAGATCGTCTAGCTTATTATAAAGATGACAAACAACATATGACTTTTTATGTATAAAGTAAGCAGAATAGTGTTATATAAAAATAGTAAAGAAGTTAAAACAAAAAGCACGCCACACAGCATATTATGATGCAGTGAGGCGCAAGTTATAAATATTAATATGGTTGAAATAATTTTTTCCATTGATAGCTAACGGCTATAGCTATACTCATAACTAATAATAAAAGAGGGAGTTCTGAAGCCATATAGCCTTGCGGTAAGTGAACCGTGAACAGTGCACCAAGCATAATGACTATGAAGCCAATAGCGATGTAATTAGTTAATAGACCGACAATCATCATGATACCACCAACAAGTTCAAAGAGGCCTAATAAAATGCAGACAAATGCAGGGAAGCCCATATTAGACATCATTGTCATAGGCTCGTGAAAACCACCGATTGCTTTTTGAGCACCGTGAATAGTGAATGTAATGCCTAACATGATACGAATTAGAAGAAGGCCAAATTTCAAAAAATCATCCTTTCAATAGTATATTTAGTATAATAAATATACTATAACAATAAAAATATTACGAGGCAAGTTTATGCGCCTCGCAAAACATATGATTACTATTTATCAAAGATTTTTATTTCTGTAGTTTCTGATTGTATATCAATCACCAACGTATCATCGAAAAGATATGTAGTGGGCGTTTCACCTTTTAAGTCAATTTCTGCTAATATTTGAAAACTACTATCATCAATTGGCTCTATAACTGAAAGGCTTTGTTCAAATTCTTGAACAGCGATGTTGCGTTTAGATTGAATATGAATATCCCATGCTGGCATGTTATCACCTTTTTCATTATCGTATAGTTCTATATATTAACTAAAACTTTGTTCAAATTCTACAAAAGTTTTAGTCGTTACACTTATATGATTGATGCGATCCCCTGACACATCACCATTAATATAACCATTATTAATGAGCACCTTACAATTTTCAACAAAATCATGATAATCTCTATCACAAAAATAGGTGTCTTGTGCTGATACAGAATCTTTAAAGTCGTTTGCTTTATCCTCAGGTTGACCAGCATTTGAGCGTTCCATGTAAAGTTTGTAAAACTTTGCAATGGTATATTTTTGTTCTTGCGTTAATTCATCCATAAATATGCCTCCTAAAAAACATCATATACCTATAAATACCCTCTATATAGTCAGGAAATGTTTTGAACGGCATATTGTAATAAAAATGTCTTATTTTGCTTTTTCTATCCCTTTATGAACAGCTTTCGCAAATTTATAAAAAGTATGCGTGTAATTATCACTGTTATTACGTGTTGTTTTATCTAGTTTCAAGTCTTTAAAAAAGAGTTGACGTTGTTTCGTAGTTAACTCCAATTGCACACCTGAATCAGTGCCATTTTGATTAACAAAATTATCTTCCGACATTGCTTCAATTCCTTTAGGGCTAGACTTAATAGTAAAGCCAGCTTTGCGCAGTTCAGTGCGAATCGCTTTGGCCATATATTTGTCTTTTCCACCGATGTAAATAAGTGGATCTTCACCATTAAAGCCATGAACCGATATCGTTTCTTTTGTAGCTGCTAGCATATTCATTAATTGAGGTTCATCATAATTGGTTGAAGTAATATGTAAACGTTGATTATCTGCAGGTAATAATCCTTGAAAACTATAAAAATCATACTTCCCTATATTAGCAATGCGGCGAGCAATTTCAGTCGATCCAGGTTCAATCCCACCACCATGTATGGCAGTGATTAAAATATTATCGTTTTTCACATGCTTAGTGCTAATTTTCCAGTCTTTGTTTTGTGTCGTGTGATGCTTTAAATCATTAAAATCTTTATAGGTATCAGAGGTTTGGTTAACGGCATTTTGACGCGTAAAATAAATCGCACTAAAAAGGGCGATAATTGTTATAATAAGGCCAATAACCAAGGCATAATAATATTTTTTATTCCAGTGTCGTTGCATAAAAACTCCTTTTAGTAAAAAATAATATAAAACTTAAACTTTAGAAAGTATAATTGAAAACAATTTAAATATAAAGCATTTGCGGCTTTAAAGCATTATAAATGCTAAAAAAATTAAATAAATTTAAAGATTAACGCATATAATACATAAAATTCATCCAAACTTTACAAAAAAAGGATAGAAAATAAGTGAAGGACGTGATGATTATGAATAAAGATCTATTAAGAAAATACTTCCAAAACGAAGATTTTCACCCCATTACTATTGTCGTAGGAGCCAAAAGAATCACCCTAGAAAACGACATAAACATCGACTACCAAAACGAAGTCATCATCTATCCCATGCCCCAAACCACACGAATCATACCATTCACATCCATTACCTACATCGACCTAAAAGACACAAAAAACACCCACATCAACCTATACAAACTAGAATAGGGGCCCCAACAAAAAGGAATGCGCCAAGCATTTCAACAAACAATGCAAGTTGGGGTGGGCCCAACAGAGACAGTTTGGCACATCATTATATTTTAGGCTATGAACGATATATATTGGCAGTAGTTGACTGGATT
>NZ_KV830932.1:345188-388676 GCF_001836955.1 Staphylococcus sp. HMSC063A07 | reverse complement strand
GATTGAAAATACGCTTATATCAAGCTTTTTTCATCCATTTTTCGGCTGTTTTATATGTAAAATGTAAATATATATTAAAAGAAAAAGAACTTAAATACAAGATATATACGGGTAATATAGGAGTGATATCTTGAACGTTAATTTAATGTATATGATTATGTAAAGCATATGAATACTGCAAACTAGCTTTAATGTATCGCCATTATATCACTAAAAATATGCCTTTATATTTTTTAATAATCATAAACGAGTTTCAAGCGATAGTCTTTGGAAAAATTGTCTACAAGTGCATAAGGGGAAATAATTTTTAAGCCTTGGTCATTAATTGCATTGTCACTAACACCATATTTATAAGCTTGATAGATAATTTTGGTACAATATGTATAATTTTCACTCTTCAAGTTTAATGTTACGAGATAGGTTTTATCGCTGTCTTTGTAATGCGCTTTTGCCCATTGTGCTGCTTTGATACCAGCGCCTGGTTTAACACTACGATAAACCTTTATCCAGTCATTTTTTCCGTCGCCAAACCGATGTTTAAATGATTCAAAAGATTCCACAATTGGTTTGTCACCAGGTCCTTCAATCTGGAGTACAGTATCATGGTCTATGGCAATACTTGAATGTCCAAAAAAGCCGAATAAAACAGGACCTTTTGTTAAAATAATATCGCCTGGCTGCAGCTTGAAATCTTTATTGTGTATACGAGTGTTTTGAGTCTCAGTAGCTGGTATTAAGCTGACAAAAAACAAAATAACACCAACAATAATAAATATATTTAATCTTCTTAAAACCAACTCAACAAACACCTTCTATCTATCTAATAGTTTACCCAATTATAGCAAACAATCGACGGGCCCCCAAGCACAGAATAACTGGCTAAAATAGTTTTTTAACAAAACAAGCTGGGGTGGTTGAAGCTGTCTTCTAAACAAGCGAGCTTAAATATATAAAGAAGCACAAAGATGACTTATTTTAAACCATCTTTGTGCTATTATTTTGGGAATGATGTCCCAGTTTGTTTTGTTCATACAATAGAGCTTCTATAATACGCCAAATATTAAAACATATATGAGAAGTGCAATACCAAATATATAGAACACCACTGTAAAGCCAAGATATGATTCTTTTTTTGAACCAGCTTTTGTTCGAAGCAATTTAAATAGTATCAAAGATGCAGCAACGACAAAAATGATGCCTAACCATAATAAAATTGTTAAATGTGTGCTCATCTTAGCCACCTCCTATAGACAATTAACTTTATACATTATTCTATGATTAATTTTAATTCATTATAACACTTAATAGAAAGATGTATAAAAGCCAAAGCTAAACTAATGATGGAAAGAATCACTCTTGAAAATATAGTCGTTCTATCATAGCAATTGCAATGAAATATTTTATTTCACAATTTAGACACATTTATCAAAATATAATTAATTTTGTGAAAAAATATACTTTTAAAGGTGATTAATGTCGATATATGTGGATTAGTAAAGCCATTGATGATGTGAAATTATTTTCACCTTTACTAAGAACAATGATATAAGCGCACAACACTATTAAAATTGTATGAAAATAACATGCATAATCTTTAGTAATCTGCTAAGATATAATAAAATAAGAAAGTAAGTTTTAATAAACCTAATAATCAAAAGAAATTAAGGGGAGGTATAACGATGACATTTTATGACTTTATCATCGATTTTAGTAATGATGATACGCCATTAGGCTATTTAGCAAACTATATTTTGAATGATTGCGAATTCCCAAAAGATGAAAAAAATAACAAAATTATTCGCGAATATGTGATATCAAAATATGCCAATCAGCAACTGATTGAAAGTACTAATAGAGCCATTAGCTTGTATAAATTAGTTTGATTGTGTGTAGTACCAATTCTGTTCATGTAAAGCTTGCCATACATCCCGTGTTTTAAAGTTAATTTCATTCCCTTTAATGGAATATGGTTGGATGATTTCATTATCAATCCAACTGCTAATGAGTTCATGTGGTACGCCGTCAAGCACCATGTCACTCTTGCTAACAATTAAACATTCCCATTCTAATGAGAGATTATTAGGATTAACATACTTGTATTCACTTTTAGTAGTCATCACAAACACTCCTTAGAAATTGTAAATCCAATGTTAAGTTATACCCGTATATATTTAAGTCAAACACAACCTAGTCATTTTTATTGTGATAGTAAGCAAGCTGCAATGATAATAAAGTGCTAAGATAATTAATGATACATGTGGAATCGTGATAAAATAGAACTATAGACCTAAACCGTTACGTTGATGTGACGGTTTTTATTACATCATATGTTGCAGGGTTAGGAGTGTTTTTATGGAAAAAATATTATATTTAATGCGACATGGACAAACATTATTTAATTTAAAAGGTAGAATCCAAGGTTCAAGCGATTCGCCATTAACTGACTTAGGTGTACAACAAGCACAAGCAGCGGGTCATTATTTCACGCAACATCAAATTAAATTTGATAGCGCAGTGTCATCTACACAAGAACGTGCATCGGATACATTAGAACATGCAATTCCTGGGCAACCATATACGCGACTTAAAGGGTTAAAAGAATGGTCATTTGGTTTATTTGAAGGGGAGAGTATTCAATTACTACGCAAAATTAAACAGCCAGGTGTACTATATGGAGATTATGTTGTACCGTTTGGTGGTGAGGCAAGACAAGCAGTACAGACGCGTATGATAGAGACATTAACACAGGTGATGGAACATTATAGCCAAGGATGTACATTAGCAGTGAGTCATGGGAGCACAATTGGGGTCTTTTTAGATTATTGGGTTGAACGCGAGCAGTTTTTCGAAGCGGGAAATTGCCATATCTTAAAATTTTCATATAAAGATGGCGCATTTAAGTTTATTGAAGTGATAAATCCTATTAATGATAATTGAAAAATTAACAATATGTTGAGGTATTATTACTAGAGAAATTAGAAAGTGGGACAGAATTTATTTTGAATTTGTATTCTCGCCTTAGCAAAATTGACTAGGATTGAAACAAGCTTGGTATAAGCGTATTTTCAGTCCTTGTCAGCTACTGCTAATAAAGTAGGAGAACTTGTTGACAGTTTAAAGCTGCACTAGCAAATCGCTAGAGCAGCTTTATTTTAAACATTTTTAATCATTCTTTTGTTTTGCACGTTTAGTATGGTAAATAAGCCAATGAACATCTTGATATTCATCGTTAATTTTATAGGCATCTTCTTCATAGCCTAAAGTCTCAAATCCTATGGAGCTATACATAATCTTATCACTTATGTTATTAGAAATAATAGACGTCATAACTTTTTCAATTTGATGATCTTCGGCATATTGCAAGATATGACGAATCAAAGCTTTGCTGTAATCATGGTTATTTTCTTTAACAAACAGGTCTTCAAAGTTTGCTTTATGCTCTCTACCGACAAACTGAATTTGATAATATGTGGCTGCCGCTACAAGTTCATTTTGATCAAACATCCCAAAGATATAAGCATAAGTCATATCTGGAGATAATAGTAGATTTAAATTTTCTTCAGTGATATGAGTTAAATAAATTTTATCCCAATTAAAGGCATGGTCTCCGGTTTCTAATAACGCTTTATATTGTGCTAAGTCATCCAACGTCAATATTCTAATATCACTCATAGCGTCCTCCATTAATAAAAAATAAAGTCTTGTATTAAGATGATAATAAAATAAATAAACTAACAATGCAATATGCTAAGGTTTGAAATTTATATATTTATTTCATTCTTTTTTAAAAAAGGTATTATTACAATGGTATTTTGTTAGAAAAGTGGCGTATTTGTACGGTGCTAAAATCTAGGGAAAACGCATGAGAGCGTAGAGATTTGAAGAAATGAAAAGACGGAATCGCAGCCATTGCTGACTGATCAATTCCGTCATAAAAAAGACATAAAATTTATTTTTAGATGATATGAGTTAACTATCATTAGTCGACGACTTCGACACTTAAATCAACATCGATATTACCTCGTGTTGCTTTTGAATAAGGGCAAAATTCGTGAGCATCTTGTAAATATTTTTCCGCATCTTCTTGAGATAATACATTTTTAACTTTTGCATGGATGTCTACAGATAATTTCGGACTTTCTGACTCTGAATCATCCTCTAAGCGCACCGTTAATGTAACTTCTGGTTGTGCATCTCTTACTTTATTTTGTTTTAAAATTAAATCAAATGCACCATTAAAGCATGAGGCGTATCCAGCAGCAAATAATTGTTCTGGATTTGTCGCATTCCCATCAGCTTGTTGAGGTGGTAATACATCTACATTTATCGCTTTATCGTCTGTTTGAACGTGTCCTTTACGGCCACCAACGTTTGTTGCTTTTGTTTCATATTGTACTGCCATGAATAAAGACCTCCTAAAAATGTTTGTACTCATGCTATACCCACTGCAATTTGTTTCAATCATCGAACACCAACATTTGTCATAGTTAGTCGTTGTCACTTAAAATATAATTAATAAGCGAATTTAAAAGTGAGGGATCACCATGACTAAAGTAAACATAGCAGCAACGATTGCACCTAAAGGCCGTTTAGATCACACGTTATTAGCAAAGATAGAACGTGATCATCATGCTATTGATATTATAGAGCTTAGAATTGATCAATGGCAAACGGATATAGATCGTTTACTACAAGATAATTTGGAACAACTGGCAACATTGTCTTTCAAACCTCAAATCTTAGTGACGTATCGTACAGAATCACAAGGGGGTCAAGGAGTTTTAGATGAGCAAAATTATCTCGCGTTACTAAAACGATTGGCTAAAGTTCAAGGCATTGATATGGTCGATGTGGAATGGCATAATCATTTACCATTTGATATTTATCATCAATGTATATCACATTTGAAAGCACAACATAAAGCGGTTATCTTATCACATCATAATTTTCAACATACACCGGAGAGTGAAGCATTACATTTTATCTTTTATAAAATGAGTCAATTTCCAGCTGACTATTTGAAATTAGCAGTGATGCCTGAAAATCAAAGTGATGTACTAAGATTATTAGATGTATTGTCGATTACAGCGCAATCAGTTGATCAACAGGTCATTGGTATTTCGATGTCATCACTTGGTGTGATTTCCCGTACGGCTCAGGGGCTATTTGGAGGTACAATGTCTTATGGCTGTATTGACACACCTAAAGCGCCTGGTCAAATACAAGTTACGCAATTACATGACATCATCAATTTCTATCAAAAATACGATAATTGAATAATCTCATAAACTCGCATATAATTGATAATAGTTATCAACGAAAAAGGGAGAGATACGTCGTGGAATTACAAGAAGCGATTGCAAATAGAAGAAGTATTAAGAAATTTAAACATGATGTCGAAATCGATGATAAAGCATTATATCAAGCGATTGAACAAGCAGCAGATGCACCAAACCATGGCATGCGAGAACCTTGGCGCATGATTCACATTACAAAGGATAGACTAGGGGATATGAGTGAAGCAATCACGCCTTATGCATTCCCAGATAGTGCGGATAAACAGCAAGATCATTATCAAACGGTAACGCGTTTAGGCGGTATATTGGTATTGGTTGTGAAAACAGATCCACGCCAACGTCAAAATAGAGAGAATTTCTTTGCTTTGGGTGCTTATGCTCAAAACTTAATGTTATTATTACATGAAGCAGGAATTGGCACTTGTTGGAAAACACCACCTTATATTTTTGAACCTAAAGTACGTAAAATCTTTGGTATCGCTGGTGATGAAGCCATTGCAGGATTGCTATATCTTACAGACTTATCAGTTGATATGCCACATGTTCAACGTAAAAACAAAAATCTTATAGAAAAATTCTAATAAATAAAGCATGAAGTTACGACTGGTTATGTCGGAACTTCATGCTTTTGCTTTATGCTTGAAATGTTTCAGCTAAAAAAGTTTCAACCTGTTCGGGTGATTTAGCATTTGCTGAATGTAAGTGTGCTAATTTTTCACCATTTTTAAAGATTAATAAACTAGGAATGCCCATTACATCATGATTTGCAGCAACATCTTCTAACTCATCTCGATTGACTGAATACCATTGATAGGCATTGTATTTTTCAATTATAGGGTCAATCCATAAATCCATTGCTTTACAATCTGGGCACCAACCCGCTTCAAATTTTATGATGACAGGCTGATCACTTTGAATAATCTTATTAAAATTTTCAGTTGTTTGTATACTTTCCATATTGATGCGCTCCTTTAGTCAATGTCGTAATCGTATTATAACTAAATTTACTTTTTTAATAAAAAATTCAGCTTAAAAAATAGAGCGTTTTCATTTAATATCTGTTATATTAAACGTAACTACTATAGGAGGTTACAACTGAATGATAAAATTTTATCAATATTCTAATTGTACAACTTGTAAAAAGGCTGCAAAGTTTCTAAAAGATTATGGCGTTAGCTTTGAACCAATCGATATTGTGCAACATACACCAACTAAAAAAGAATTTGAACAAATCATTAAGAAAACAGGTGTGGAAGTTAATAAACTATTTAATACACACGGTGCTAAATATCGTGAATTAGGGCTTAAAGATAAGTTGAAAGACTTAACGCAAGATGAAAAATTAGAGTTATTAGCTGGCGATGGTATGTTGGTAAAACGTCCACTTGCAATCTCAGGAGATAGAATCACACTTGGATTTAAAGAAGACCAATATAAAGAAACGTGGTTAGCATAATATAATACAGTTTACATATATTATTATATGTGCAGAAATTATTCAAAGTTTTATGAATAATAGTTGAATGAATGCAGACGGTATGGCATCATTAAACTGTAATTATTTTTAGGAGGGGATTTTCGTGACAGTACCGAGCGAATTAAAATATTCTAAGGAACATGAATGGGTGAAAGTTGACGGAAATGTTGTAACAATTGGTATTACTGAATACGCGCAAGGCGAATTAGGTGATATTGTATTCGTTGAACTACCAGACGTTGATGATGAAATTAACGAAGGGGATACATTTGGTAGTGTTGAATCTGTTAAAACAGTGTCAGAACTTTATGCACCTGTTTCTGGAAAAATCATTGAAACAAATGAAGAGCTCGAAGATAGTCCTGAATTTGTGAATGAATCACCATTCGAAAAGGCTTGGATGGTTAAAGTTGAATTAGATGATGAAAGCCAATTAGATGAATTATTATCTGCAGAACAATATGCTGAAATGATTGGCGAATAAAAGCGATGAACTCCTTGATATACGTATCTTGGAGTTTTTTCTATCATCAGTTATAAACAAAGGTATATGACCAGTTTATTGGTAATATAACATTTTGTTAACATGATTAATCTAAACGCAACAAAATAATAATTATTTTTACAGCATTTCAATGTTTAGAGACACGCGTTTTTGTATAGAAGTAACTGTCTTATAATATGTAACTGTAGAAGGTGGATGAACATGACACTTGTAAATAAAGTTATTATTGTAGAAGGTAAATCAGATAAGAAAAGGGTACAACAAGTGATTGCTGAGCCCGTTCACATTATTTGTACACACGGTACAATGAGTATAGATAAGATAGATGATATGATAGAATCACTTTATGGCAAACAGGTTTTTATCCTGGCAGATTCAGATGATGAAGGCGCCAATATTCGTAAATGGTTTAAACGCTATTTGAGTGAAAGTGAACATATTTATATAGATAGAACATATTGCGAAGTTGCGCGCTGCCCTAAGAAATATTTAGCCAAAGTACTGCACAAGCATGGGTTCATGGTTCGACAAGAACAACAGCTCATGCCTCATTTAAACATGGAAAGGTTCGTCTTAGCGAATGACTAAAGATATCAACATCTCTGAAATAACAGAGCATGCACAACAACCACGTCACCTTATCTTTGGTTATACACCAATGTGCGGAACGTGTAAAATATCTGAACGTATGTTAGATATTGCTAATGAAATGTTACAACTACCAGTAACCAAGCTTGATTTGAATTTCTATCCGGAATTTAGTGAACATTATCAAATTCAATCAGTCCCTGTGTTACTGCTAATGAATCAAACACAAGAGTTGAAACGAATCTATGCATTTCAATCGGTGCCTTATTTGTTAGAAAATTTAAAAAAGTAGTTGACGAAATATTACCATAATGGTAGGATTAAAATTAATTAAATAATGCGAAAACTCTTATCGAGAGAGGTGGAGGGATGTGCCCTGCGAAGCCCGGCAACCGTCTATATTAGAAATAGAAATGGTGCCAATTCACATAAAGTTAAACTTTAGAAGATGAGAGAAAGGATATATAAATGCTTTCTCAAACATCTAAAGTTTGAGGAAGCATTTTTAATTAGATACAGCTACATAAGGAGGCACTTAACGTGATTGAATTAAAACAAGTTGTTAAACGTTATCACACAAAGAAAAAAGATGTTCTCGCAGTTGATCACGTTGATTTAAATATACCAACTGGTTCGGTTTACGGTGTGATTGGATTTTCTGGCGCCGGTAAAAGCACATTAATCAGAATGTTCAATCAACTCGAGTCCCCAACGTCAGGAGATATCATCATCGATGGTGATAACATGAGTCAGTTATCTAAGTCAGAACTGCGTTTAAAACGCCAAAAGGTAAGCATGGTTTTTCAACATTTTAATTTATTATGGTCAAGAACCGTATTAAACAATATTAAATTTCCCCTTGAAATTGCAGGCGTTCCGTCAGGACTTGCTGTCAAACGTGCGCTTGAGTTAGTTGAATTAGTGGGTTTAAAAGGTAGAGAACATGCGTATCCTTCTGAATTATCTGGTGGACAGAAGCAAAGAGTAGGCATTGCGCGTGCACTTGCGAATGACCCTGATGTTCTACTATGCGATGAAGCGACAAGTGCCCTTGATCCGCAAACAACAGATGAAATTTTAGATTTGTTATTAAAAATTAAAAAAAGTCAGAGCTTAACGATTGTGTTAATTACACACGAAATGCACGTCATTCGACGCGTGTGTGATCAAGTTGCTGTCATGGAGAATGGCCGTGTGATTGAGCAAGGTAAAGTAAGTGATGTCTTTGAAAATCCGCAACATGAAGTGACACGTCGTTTCGTAAAAGATGATTTAAATAACGATTTTGAGGAATCATTAGATCAACTCGAGCCACTAGCACACGATGCTTATGTCGTGCGTCTAAACTTTAACGGTGATAACACGACACAACCTATCGTGTCTTATATTACGAAAACACATAACATAGACGTTAATATTCTTGAGGCAGATATTAAGAATACGCGCAATGGCACAATAGGATTTTTAGTGATTCATATACCACATATTTCAGAAGTAGACTTTGATCATTTTACTGAAGGATTACATAAAAAAGGTGTCAATGTGGAGGTGCTAAGACATGGGTAAATCATATAGCGAAATCTTCCATGAGATGGTGACAATGCCAAATGTGCAATGGCCAGAAGTTTGGACAGCGATTTACGAGACACTCTACATGACTATTATATCAACCATTTTTGCGTTTATTTTTGGCTTGATTTTAGGTGTGCTTTTATTCCTATCAGCGAAAAGTAATTCAGTAGGTGCACGTATTTTCTATAGTATTGTGTCATTTGTAGTCAATTTATTTAGAGCGATACCATTTATTATTTTAATCTTGCTGCTAATTCCATTTACAAGCATTGTCTTAGGTACGATTAGTGGACCAACGGGAGCCTTGCCAGCACTTATCATTGGTGCTTCACCATTTTATGCAAGATTAGTTGAAATCGCCTTTAAAGAAATTGATAAAGGTGTCATTGAAGCTTCAATTTCAATGGGTGCTACCACGCTTACCATAGTAAGAAAGGTATTACTTCCTGAATCGATGCCAGCACTCGTTTCCGGCATTACAGTGACAGCAATTGCTTTAGTTGGTTCAACAGCTGTTGCCGGAGTTATTGGTGCAGGTGGTTTAGGTAACCTAGCTTACCTTACTGGTTTCACTCGTAACCAAAATGATGTCATTTTAGTTTCGACGGTATTTATTTTAATTATTGTATTTATAATTCAATTTATTGGGGATTGGATTACAAATAAATTAGACAAACGATAAGAAGGAAAGAGGAATGATTAGATGAAGAAGATTTTAACTTTAGTTGCAGTATTCGTATTAACGATCGCATTAGCGGCTTGTGGTAAGGGAGACAGTGAAGATAAAACTATTAAAGTCGGCGCTTCACCTGCACCACATGCTGAAATTTTAGAAAAAGCTAAACCATTATTAGAGAAAAAAGGATATGACTTAAAGATTCAATCAATCAATGACTATACAACGCCAAACAAATTATTAGATAAAGGTGAACTCGATGCCAATTACTTCCAACACACACCTTATTTAAAAACAGAAAGTAAAGAAAAAGGTTATAAAATTGAATCAGCTGGTAACGTACACTTAGAACCAATGGCTGTTTACTCTAAAAAATATAAAAGTTTAAAAGATTTACCAAATGGTGCAACAGTTTATGTTTCAAATAACCCAGCTGAACAAGGTCGATTCTTAAAATTCTTTGTGGATGCAGATTTAATTAAAATTAAAAAAGGCGTAAAAATTGAAGATGCGAAGTTCAGTGACATTGTAGAAAATAAGAAAAATATTAAATTTAATAACAAACAATCGGCAGAATTTTTACCTAAAATCTACCAAAACCAAGATGTAGATGCAGCAATTATCAATTCAAACTATGCAATTGATCAAAAATTAAGTCCTAAAAAAGACTCAATCGTTCTTGAAAAAGCAACAAACAACCCATATGCGAATTTAATTGCAGTAAGAAAAGGCCATAAAGATGATAAAAAAATTAAAGCTTTAATCGAAGTATTACAATCTAAAGAGATTAAAGACTTCATTAATAAAAAATATGACGGTGCAGTAGTACCAGCCAAATAATAGCTAAAAACCCGAGAAGGTCAATTTAATTGAGTATCTCGGGTTTTCTGCATGTATAAAGATATTTTGTGAGATTACTAATATAAGAAATTTTATATTAACATCAAAAAATTTGTTTAAGGGCTTGATTTATTTAGAAACTAGGTATATAGTTTTAAGCGTAATAATTACGATTTAGAGGAGTAGGTTATGAAGAAGTTATTAGTAGGTATATTAACCATTATTTTAACGATAACACTTACAGCATGTGGTGGTGGTAAGAGCGAGGACAATAAAAAAGTAAGTGCGGATAATAAGCTAAATGTTTATACGACCGTCTTTGCGTTCCAAAGCTTTATTGAGCAAATTGGTGGTAAATATGTCAATGTGAAATCAATCTATCCGAAAGGCACGGATATACATAGTTATGAGCCAACGCAAAAGGAAATGACAAATATTGCTAAGAGTGATTTATTTGTTTATTCTAGCGATGATATGGATCCAGTTGCCAAAAAAATTGGCAAAGCCATCAATAAACATGATAAGAAATTACAATTAACTAAAGATATGGCTAAAAAAGACATAATTAAAGCAGATGAAGATGAGGACACACAACATGACCCACATGTATGGTTAGATCCTGTACTCAATAAAAAATTTGCTAAAGAAATCAAAGATGAACTTATTGCCAAAGATAGTAAGCATAAACAATATTATGAAGATAACTACAAAAAATTAATCAAAGATATCGACCATATTGATCAACAAATGAAAGATATCTCAAAAAATAAAAAACGAGACAAAGTCATTATCTCACATGATTCACTTGGATACTTGGCAAAACGCTATGATTTTGAACAAGAAGGCGTAAACGGTATGAATGATGACGAACCAAGTCAAAAGAAAGTCATGGATATCATCAAAGAAATCAAAAAATCAAAACAGCCGTATGTATTGTATGAACAAAATATTCCACACAAAACAACGGATGTCATTAAATCAGAAACAGATACGAAACCATTAAGTTTCCATAATATGGCTGTGCTAACAAAAGATGACAAAGATGCAACATATCAGTCATTGATGGCTAAAAATATTAAAACATTAAGACAAGCATTAACTGAATAATACAGATACAGTCATAATAGTGTGCAGATAAGAATTGTAGCTCAACAAGCATTTTAAGCATCATTCATGTCTGATTGTAAAAACAGTTTGGAACATCTTTATGTTTTAGGATAAGAACTATATATTGAAGTAGTTGACCTGGATTGAAAATACGCTGATACCAAGCTTGTTTTCATCCTAGTCAACCTCTCTAGGGCGGGACTACGAATTTATTATGAATTCTGTCCCGCTCCTATTTTGATATGAATGTGGTAATTATAAATCTTGTAGTGTAGTATTTTTCTGGGAAAGAGATATTTAACTTAAGCGTTAAACTCAAGCTGAACGTCAGCCGTGATTTAGCTCTGATTTTACAGCATGCAACCCAATAAGACCCATACTGTAGTGAATCTTTTTCGAAAAGATGTTTATGAATGTGGCCTACGGGTAAATAGAACTATATCAAAACAACCTAGGAGGAATACAAAATGGCTGAAGACAATAAATTTGAACAAGCAAAAGGGAATGTAAAAGAAACTGTAGGTAATGTGACAGACAATAAAGACTTAGAAAAAGAAGGTAAAGAAGATAAAGCTTCTGGTAAAGTGAAAGAAACAATCGATAATGTAAAAGACAAAGCAAAAGATTTTGTTGATAACATTAAAGACGGTAAAAATAGAGATACAAACTAATAAAGTAGAAAAAGCTCTTAGGCTGTGCGCTTAAGAGCTTTCTTTGTGTGATTTGCTTGATGTTGAAGCTTCATTTTTAGCGGTAATTTGGCCTAAAACGAAGCTAACGATAAAACCTAGTATAAGCGTAATAATCGATATCAACCATGATAGCAGCGTCATTGGCATTCCTGGGAAAACAGCAAAAACAGAGCCGATCACAAAGCCAATAATCAAGGCAAAGGTCAATGTAGGATAATGATGCAACGCATAATGGATGACTTTACTAGAACATATAAAGCCAGCTACGATGCCCAATCCAACAACGAATAATAAAGATATAGCTTGAAAATTAAATGACATAAGTTCAGAAATAGCAAACATTACTGTGCCATAAGCACCGAATACTAGTAACATAAATGAACCTGAAATGCCTGGTAAGAGCATTGCACTAGACGCACACATGCTAGCGATAAAATATTTAATAATAAGACTTGAATTTAATGTAAGTGACGTGTTGGCATGCGTGTCACCATGATTGAGCAATGTGATTATGACTAAGATAATGATACCTAAAGCAACTACAGCATAATGTTTAACTTGAAAGCGACTTTTGAAATGAGATATACGCAATAAATAGGGGATGATACCAATGATTAATCCTGTGAAGAAAAACATGGTTGGTACTTGATGGTTGGCCAATAAATAATTAAAAAGTTTACTTAAAAGGCCGATAGCTAACAACATGCCGGTTAAGATTGGTAATAAGAATTTAAGACTAGGCCAGAAACGTTTAGAAAATAGCCCACTGATAGCATGAATAAAATCATCATAAATGCCTAGTAACAAGGCAATTGTTCCACCACTAACACCAGGAACTAAATCACTTGTGCCCATACCAAAACCTTTCAAGACATTAATCCATCTAAAATGTTTCATAATGACTCCTTTCTAGTTAAATTGCAGTGAAACTGCATCATAGCAGAAATAGTGTTAATAAGGAAATAATATCTGTCGAAATTTTGGATATTGAGAACAGAGGGGCCAACATTATCAGTTAAGTGTAAAATAATACGATTATCAAAAATAATTATATTTAAATAATGACTCTAATTTAGCAGTTCAAACGGTTTATATTGCTACTTATTTGCGTTATAATGTAGTGGATTGAACATTTCAAAGTCTTTTTGACTACAAATTAAAATTACTATAAACTAGTTAAGAAAACTTTATATTTTACGGAGGGAATATAAATGTCATCAACATTAGAAATCAAAGACTTACATGTGTCTATTGAGGATAAAGAAATTTTAAAAGGTGTTAACCTTACGATTAATACTGACGAAGTACATGCAATTATGGGGCCAAATGGAACAGGTAAATCAACATTATCATCAGCAATTATGGGGCATCCTAGCTATGAAGTCACGCAAGGGGAAGTGTTATTAGACGGCGTGAATATCTTAGAATTAGAAGTTGATGAAAGAGCTAAAGCAGGATTGTTTTTAGCAATGCAATATCCATCTGAAATCACAGGCGTAACTAATGCGGATTTCATGCGTTCAGCAATTAATGCGAAACGTGAAGAAGGCCAAGAAATTAATTTAATGCAATTTATTAAGAAATTAGATAAAACTATGGCATTTTTAGATATTGATGAAAACATGGCACAACGTTATTTAAATGAAGGTTTCTCTGGTGGCGAAAAGAAACGTAATGAAATTCTACAATTAATGATGCTAGAACCAAAATTTGCTATTTTAGATGAAATCGATTCTGGTTTAGATATTGACGCATTAAAAGTAGTATCCAAAGGAATCAACAAAATGCGCGGTGAAAACTTTGGTGCACTCATTATTACGCACTATCAACGTTTATTAAACTACATTACGCCAGATCAAGTACATGTGATGTATGGAGGCAAAGTAGTGAAAACGGGTGGTCCAGAATTAGCTAAACGTCTTGAAGACGAAGGTTATGAATGGGTTAAAGAAGAGTTCGGTACTGAAGAATAATCAAGCATGCGTGTTTAAATGGCATTGCATAAATCGCAATCACGTATGGAGAAAATTCAAGTTTAGCTATGTGTTTAGCATCTAACTTAATATTTCATCAAGTAGGAGGAAAAAGTTATGACAACGGAAACTTTAAACATTTCTGAAGAACAACTTGTTGATTATTCAAAAGCACTCCATGAACCTTCTTGGATGACAGACAGTCGTAAAAAAGCTTTGAAATTAACGGAAACTTTAGAAATGCCTAAACCAGATAAGACCAAATTAAGAAAATGGGACTTTGATTCATTTCAACAACATCATGTTGATGGCGCAACATTCAAAGATTTATCAGAACTCCCAGAATCAATTAATAAAATCATTAATGTTGAGACATCTGAAAACTTAATCATTCAACATAATAATACGCTGGCCTACACACAAGTGTCAGACCAAGCAAAGCAAGATGGCGTCATTATCGAAGGATTATCTGAATCCCTTGTTAACCACGGAGACTTAGTTCAAAAGTATTTAATGACAGAAGCGGTTCAAGTAGACGAACATCGTTTAACAGCCTTACATGCTGCATTAATCAATGGTGGTGTCTTTGTTTATGTACCAAAAAATGTCGTGGTAGAACATCCAATACATTATGTTGTGTTACACGATGATGATAAAGCGAGCTTTTTCAATCATGTGATTTTAGTCACTGAAGAAAGTGCTGAAGTGACATATGTGGAAAACTACGTTTCAGATGCAAGTGGTGATGGTAACCAAATTAATATTATTTCCGAAGTAATTGCAGGTGCAAACTCAAGTATCACCTATGGCTCAGTTGATTATTTAGACAAAGGCTTCACGGGTTATATCATTCGTCGTGGACATACAGAAGCGGATGCCTCTATTAATTGGGCATTAGGCTTAATGAATGAAGGCAGCCAAATCATTGATAACACGACAAACCTTGTAGGAGATCGTTCAACAAGTGAACTTAAATCGGTTGTCGTAGGTACTGGAGATCAAAAAATCAATTTAACTTCTAAAATCGTACAGTATGGTAAAGAAACGAATGGCTATATTTTAAAACACGGGGTCATGAAAGAACATGCATCATCTGTCTTTAATGGTATTGGCCATATCAAACATGGTGGTACGAAATCAATTGCGAACCAAGAATCACGTGTTTTAATGTTATCTGAGCATTCACGTGGCGATGCGAACCCAATTCTCTTAATCGATGAAGACGATGTAGAAGCTGGACACGCAGCATCTGTAGGTCGTGTTGATCCAGAGCAGTTGTATTATTTAATGAGTCGTGGTATTTCACAACATGAAGCCGAACGCCTTGTTATTCATGGTTTCTTAGATCCGGTCGTGCGCGAATTACCAATTGAAGATGTTAAACGTCAACTTAGAGATGTCATTGAACTTAAAGTTTCTAAGTAAAATGAAATATAATATTAGCAGCATTCTAAAATAAATCATATAAGCGTGCTTCATAAGCACAAGCGTTGAGACACGTTATAAATTGAAGAAACAAATGAGATTTTTAATATAAGAAAGGTCGTGAAGTCAATGGCCGACACAACTTTAAATGTTGAAGACGTTATAAAAGATTTTCCGATTTTACAACAGCAAGTGAATGGCAAACGCTTAGCTTATTTAGATTCTACAGCAACAAGTCAAAAGCCTATACAAGTACTCAATGTATTAGATGACTATTACAAGCGCTATAATTCAAACGTTCACCGTGGCGTGCATACATTAGGTTCATTAGCCACTGATGGTTATGAAAGTGCACGCGAAACCGTGCGCCGTTTTATAAATGCGCACTATTTTGAAGAGGTTGTCTTTACACGTGGTACAACGGCATCTATCAACATGATTGCACACAGTTACGGCGACGCACATGTTGAAGCTGGTGATGAAATTGTAGTAACTGAAATGGAACATCATGCCAACATTGTGCCATGGCAACAATTGGCTAAACGTAAACAAGCGACACTTAAATTTATTCCGATGACCGCAGAAGGCGAATTACGTGTAGAAGATATTAAAGCGACAATTACCGATAAAACTAAAATTGTAGCGATTACACATGTATCCAATGTGTTAGGAACAATTAATGATGTGAAAATGATTGCTAAAATTGCGCATGAACACGGTGCGATAATAAGCGTTGATGGTGCACAATCAGCACCGCATATGCCAATTGATGTTCAAGATTTAGACTGTGATTTCTTTAGCTTTAGTGGTCACAAAATGCTAGGGCCAACAGGCATTGGTGTGTTATATGGTAAACGTGACTTATTAAATGACATGGAGCCGGTAGAATTTGGCGGCGATATGATTGATTTTGTCAGCAAGTATGATGCGACATGGGCAGACTTACCGACAAAATTTGAAGCAGGTACACCGCTCATTGCCCAAGCAATAGGCCTTGCAGAAGCCATTCGCTACATTGAAAATATTGGCTTTGAAGCGATCCATCGGCATGAGAGAGCGTTGACTGAATATGCATATGAGCAAATGTCAGCGATTGAAGGTATTGACATATATGGTCCGCCTAAAGATCGTCGTGCAGGTGTTATTACGTTTAACTTAAAAGACGTACATCCACATGATGTAGCGACAGCAGTTGATACAGAAGGTGTTGCTGTTCGTGCAGGCCATCATTGTGCACAACCCTTGATGTCATGGTTAAACGTATCTTCTACAGCACGTGCAAGCTTTTATATTTATAATACGCAACAAGATGTCGATCAATTAGTCAACGCATTGAAACAAACGAAGGAGTTTTTCTCGTATGAATTTTAATAATTTAGATCAATTATATCGATCTGTGATTATGGATCATTATAAAAACCCTAGAAATAAAGGCGTCTTAGACAACGGTTCAATGACTGTAGACATGAATAACCCAACCTGTGGTGATCGTATTCGACTTACATTTGATATTGAAGATGGCATCATTCATGATGCGAAATTTGAAGGTGAAGGCTGTTCTATTTCAATGTCCAGCGCATCTATGATGACGGAAGCAGTAAAAGGTCACTCATTGGCAGAAGCTATGCAAATGAGTCAAGAATTTACAAAGATGATGCTTGGTGAAGACTACGAAATTACTGAAGATATGGGTGATATTGAGGCGCTACAAGGCGTTTCTCAATTCCCAGCGCGTATCAAATGTGCCACTTTAGCATGGAAAGCGCTTGAAAAAGGTACGGTTCAAAAAGAAGGCAAAGCGGAAGGTTCTACTGAAGAAGACTAGCAGAGTGTGACAATTGAGAGGTCACACTTTTGATACAAAAAGTAACTTGTTACAATGGCAGTAGACTTTTCATAACATTAAAAATCTCACGCACGTCGTTTAAATATATTTTTAAGGAGTGATTGAAATGGCTAAAAAAGCACCTGATGTTGGGGATTATAAATATGGATTCCACGACGAAGATGTGTCCATTTTCAGATCAGAACGCGGTTTAACAGAAAATATCGTGACTGAAATTTCAAAAATGAAGGAAGAGCCTCAATGGATGCTCGACTTTAGATTAAAAGCACTTAAATTATTTTATAAAATGCCAATGCCTCAATGGGGCGGTGACTTGTCAGAATTAAACTTTGATGACATCACATATTACGTTAAACCTTCAGAACATACAGAACGTTCATGGGATGAAGTGCCAGAAGAAATTAAACGTACATTTGATAAATTAGGTATTCCAGAAGCAGAACAAAAATATTTAGCAGGTGTATCTGCACAATATGAATCAGAAGTGGTTTACCATAATATGGAAAAAGAACTTGAAGAAAAAGGCATTATCTTTAAAGATACAGATAGTGCGTTAAGAGAAAATGAAGATTTATTCCGTGAGTACTTTGCGTCAGTCATTCCAGCAGCAGATAATAAATTCGCTGCATTAAACTCAGCCGTGTGGTCAGGTGGTTCATTTATTTACGTACCTAAAAACGTTAAACTTGATACACCGCTGCAAGCTTATTTCCGTATAAACTCTGAAAATATGGGGCAATTTGAGCGTACATTAATCATTGCTGATGAAGGTGCTTCCGTAAATTATGTAGAAGGCTGTACAGCACCTGTATATACGACAAGTTCGTTACACTCAGCTGTCGTTGAAATCATTGTGCACAAAGATGCACATGTCCGTTATACAACGATTCAAAACTGGGCTAACAATGTCTACAACCTAGTAACCAAACGTACATTTGTGTATGAAAACGGTAATATGGAATGGGTTGATGGAAACCTAGGTTCTAAATTAACAATGAAATATCCAAACTGTGTACTGTTAGGAGAAGGTGCTAAAGGTAGCACACTATCCATTGCCTTTGCCGGTAAAGGACAAGTTCAAGATGCAGGTGCGAAAATGATTCACAAAGCACCAAACACATCATCAACTATTGTGTCAAAATCTATTTCTAAAAATGGTGGTAAAGTCATCTATCGTGGTATCGTTCATTTTGGACGTAAAGCAAAAGGTGCGCGTTCTAACATTGAATGTGATACGTTAATCTTAGATAACGAGTCAACATCAGACACAATTCCTTACAATGAAGTGTTTAATGACAATATTTCCTTAGAACATGAAGCAAAAGTGTCTAAAGTATCTGAAGAACAATTATTCTATCTCATGAGTCGTGGTATTTCCGAAGAAGAAGCCACTGAAATGATTGTTATGGGCTTCATTGAACCATTTACGAAAGAATTACCAATGGAATATGCCGTTGAAATGAACCGTTTAATCAAATTTGAAATGGAAGGTTCTATCGGTTAACTATCAATTAAATCAATGTTCATATACAGCCATCAATGGATTGTTTGCGTACAATGCCATTGGTGGCTTTTTTGACTATTCAAAAATGATAATAAGCAAACAAATTTACAAATAACTGTTTAAAAATATTATTATATAATTCATATTTACTTTTTTACCCAAGAGTGGAATAATATGAGTTGTAGAACGGGTTGTGTAGCAGTTGTAAGTGATTCATGTTGTAGACACAATCGGTTTGGCTTTATGACTTAGGGAGGTTAGATGGGATGGAACAGCCACAATAGTTCAGGCTTGCCTGACATTCCATAGATTTTAGATTTTACATATTCGCTCCTTGAGGAATAATAAAATTTCTGGGCAGTCCTCTTATTATTTTTGGAGATTTTTATTAAAAAGTATCATTAATGCCGAGAAATAACAGATTTTTCAAATATGTAAGAAAAAGGAGGAACATCATGAGAAAAATATTCATCGGTATGCTGGTTGCGGTGATTATTGTTGTCAGTGGTTGTAGTAAAGATAGTCATAATGATAAGCAAGCAGATAATAAACAACAAAGCACCAATAAGCAGAAAAATAATAAATACCAAAGCAAGATAGATGAAATATTATCAATTCAGCAAAAAACACATCAAGATATGGTGAAAAGTAGTGATAAAGTAAATCCAGAGTTTAAGAAAGAACGTGTGAATCGTTATGTTTATAACGATGGCAAGTTAATAATTATTAGTTATCCATTGTACAAAGGAAACAATAAGTTATTTTATGCAGCTTATGAATATAAAAATGACAAAATATACTATAAGCGTGGTTTTAACGCGAAAGCCTATGTTGAGCAGCATAAACCAGACTATAAAGATATTAAAGTTAAATAATAAAGGAGATTGTTATGACTAAAGCAATTAAAGTAACATCATTGATTGGCATAATTTTACAAGCTATCATTAGCGTTATATTATTACTCTTATTTTTAGCATCCGTAGCAGGCTTGTTACACCCTGAATTCAAAACAACGGTGAATGGTGAAGTGAAAATATACAGTCCGGAAGAAGCACAATCTATTTTTAATGGTATCTTTGGGGTGCTATTTATTATTAGTATTATTTCATTAGCCTTAGGACTTGTAGGATTAAAATTTATGTCTAAAAAAATGGCAATGAGTGCTACATTCTATATTATAGGCGCTATTTTAAGCTTTAATTTCATTACATTTGTGTCATGGATTGCATGTGGTGTATTAATCATCCAAAGAAAAAAAGAACTCAAAAATCCATTATCAGATGAACACCAATCAGTAGATTAATCGGTATTATTCATATTTAGAGCCGGTTAACGGTCTTTCAAAAATTTAGCCAGTAATGCATTGTCATTGTACAATTGTATTGCTGGCTTTTTGAGTTTAATAGAGCAAGTAATAAATAAGTGTTTAAAATTATTATTATATAATTCATATTTACTTTTTTACGTCACAATGAAATAATAAAAATCATAATACTGTTGACCGTGTAGCATGGTTGTGTTAACAACAGTTGTGCGCTACAAACTATTAACATACATAAAATCAAGCATAAGGGAGAACATGATGATTAAAACAATAAAAGTAACATCGCTGATTGGACTTATTCTAGAAGCATTTCTATCATTTCTATTTTTACTTTTTTTCGTAGGGTCAGTTTCAGGCATTTCTCATTCCGAGATTAGGACTACGATAAATGAGCAAACAACAACAAAAAGCACTGAAATGGCATCATTAATCTTTAATTGGATTTTTGGTGTGCTGATGGTTGCAAGTTTTATTTCATTTATTATAGGGTTTACAGCGTTAAAGTTAATGACGAAAAAAACGACGATGAGTGCAGTGTTCTATATCATTGGTGGTGTGGTCAGTCTTAATTTAATCACGATTGTTGCTTGGATGATTTGTGGCATATTAATTTTTAAAAATAAAGCAGCAGTTAAAGAGGCAGTTATTGAGAAAAATAAAATAGGCAATAGCTGGTGGATTATTTTAGCTGTTGCCGGCATTTTTAGTTTACTGAGTATACATGGATTTATTATAACCATAGGTGCATTTGGCATCTTAGCTTTGAATATTGTATGGTTAACCGTATATAAGCCAAAGAACAACGGTCAAGCTTTCGAAAGTACGGCTAAACCAACCATCTATTTATCTATCATCGGTCTATTTATTATGTCAGTTTTAATGAATATACTATTTTATATAGTATTGTATGATGATTTCTTTGATATTGGGTTGAAATTATATGGCGATAGCTTTCATTTTTTAGGAAAAACACTATTTTTCATTAGTATCCTTTTATTTGCAATAGGTACAATATTTGCTTTTCAAATACAAAAAGCACGTTTACAACATCAAAACAGCAAACAGTGATATATACGAAAACACCTTATTTTTTAAAAGTATGTTGATGTAAAACTACATATAAATACGACGTATTTTGGCGAGACTCTTGAGGGAACAGGACAAGCTGAAGACAGGGGCCCCAACAAAGAGAGCCAACAATACAAAGTATTGAATAAAAAGAAGCACTCAGATGAGTTGAATTCAATTCATCTGAGTGTTATTTTTCTGAGATTTATGTCCCAGGTGTTTGCTCTCTCTAATGTATATAGTTGTAGGACCCGGCTTCCATAGATGATATTGTACGTGTAGATGTAATGTATGGGGCGATCCAGTTCATTTCTGAAATAAAGACACTACCGTCAGCGTTAACGCGTTCAACAAAAGCAACATGTCCATATGGGCCATTACCAGTCTGTAGAATCGCACCTTTTTCAGGTTTGTGATCGACTTTAAAGCCGTCACCTGAAGCTTGACCAGCCCAATTGCGCGCATCTCCCCAAAATGTGCTAATCGTGTGGCCAGCTTGTGCACGTTTATCGAAGACATACCACGTACATTGACCTGCCGTATAGAGATTGTTCTTACTTGTAAATAATGGGTTTGAAATAATCTTACCATTGCCTAAAGCAAGTGGTTTACCATCGACTGTCATCGCCTTGTCGTTAAATTCACTTAACTTCAACTCATCATAAAGACCGTCGACATTAATGCTTGTAATCATACCGGAGTCATCTTTTTTATATACTTTATCAAAATCTGCTTGTTCATTTTGCGATTCTGCTGCTAATGATGCATCAGCTGCATATTGACGTGTCGCAATAGATGGTACTGGTTGACTTGGTTCTGGTGCTTTGACAGGACCGACATTTTGTTGCACGCCTAATGGAGATTGAGATGTGCTTCCTGGTGCTTGGCTTGTTCTTTGGCCTTGATTGGCACCAGCTTGGCCATGTGCATGACTTTGTGGTTTATGGTTATCATTAGAACCACGTCGCTGTTGGCCATAAGTATAGGTAAACGTGCCATCATTTGAATTGACATTAAATGAGGCATTTGGATGTGCCTTTTTAGCTTCTTGTAGTGAAGTATATGTTGCTGCATATGTCAGTTGGCTATTAACGATTGTAAATAATAATAAAGAAGACATTGTCGTAACTAGTGTTTTTTTCATACGGGTACATTAATCCTTTTTAATTATTGATATAAATTTAGTATACATAAAAAAGACTTACAAATGAATAGTAATAGGCAAATTAAATTTCCGCAATATATTTTACGTAAAATTTTAGTAAAAGTGTATACATGAACCTATTTTTTTTATATTATTTAATAAGATACGATTTTTCATAATCTATCTGTAATAGAAGTAACCAATTAAATTTTTTAGGAGGTTTCGTATTATGGCATTGATTAAAATGAGCCCAGAAGAAATAAGAGCTAAGTCACAATCTTATGGAAATGGTGCTGAGCAAATCCATCAAATTCTTTCTGATTTAACTAGAGCACAAGGTGAAATTGCTGCAAACTGGGAAGGTCAAGCATTTAATCGCTTTGAAGAGCAATTCCAACAATTAAGTCCAAAAGTTGACAAATTTGCTCAATTATTAGAAGAGATTAAACAACAATTAAACAGCACAGCTGATGCTGTTCAAGAACAAGACCAACAATTATCTAATAATTTCGGTTTACAGTAATAGTTATATATAGGTTGAGACATTTAATCGTGTCTCAGCCTGTTTTATCATTAATAAGTGTGGATTGAAAGGACAAAAAAATGAAAAAAGAATACTGGATCTATACTCTTATCTCAATTTTAATCGTCGCGATTGCCATTATAGGATTTTTTGTTTTTGTACATTTTAAATATGGTGACCAATCAGGACAAAGTCATAAGAGTGAAACAAAAAATTATGAAGATATACATATAGCGATTGTCAATGAAGACCAATCGACAACATATAACGGTAAGAAGATTACGCTAGGGGATACATTTGTTAAGAAATTATCTAGTCAAACGAACTATAATTTTGAGACGGTTACGCGTAATATTGCTGAAAATGGCTTAAAAGATGGTAAATATCAAGTCATGATCATTATCCCTGAAAACTTTTCTAAATTATCGATGCAATTAGACAAAAAGAAACCAGCCAATATGGCGATTCAATATAAAACAGCAGTTGGACAAAAAGAAGAAGTTGCGAAGAAAACTGAAAAAATCGTCGCAAGTATTTTAAATGATTTCAACAAAGATTTAATTAAAATCTATTTAACAAGTATTATCGACAATTTGCATAACGCTCAGAAAAATGTTGGCGCAATTATGACACGTGAACAAAACGTTAATCAAAACTTTGCCAATTATTTGTTGAATCCGCTCAACGATTTTCCAGAATTATTTACTGATACATTAGTCAATTCTATTAATGCGAACAATGATATTACGAAATGGTTACAAGGTTACAATAACTCTTTATTAAGTGCGAAGCCAGAAGCGTTTAGCATTCAATCTGATAATGATGTGTCATCTATCGTCGGCAAACAAGCAGAATATTTCAATGCGCATCAGTCTTTATTAGAGGATACACTTGATGATATGAAATCACGAGATAAAGATGTGAATATCTCAGATTATATTAATCAATTGAAACAAGTTGATAGTAAGTTAGACCAACAACATGAAGCGCAACAACGTACGAAAGATGACTACCAAAAATCATATCAAGACGCTTTAAATAAAGTGAAAGATGAAGTGAAAGCACAAGAATCACCATTTACGGAAGATATGATTAGAGACTATCGTCAAAAATTGACTGCCTCATTACAAGAACAATTGAAGAATAATCAAGATTTAAACGATATCGTGGATCAAATGAAACAAGACCAACAAAAAATACAAGATACGATGGCTAATCAATTGAGAAACGCTATTGAAAACGACCAGTCTGGTCAAGATGAATTTTATATTAGAAAGTTAACAAACAAAGATATCGCAGACGCTGGATTATCTGAGAAAGCTACTAAAGAATACCAAGAAATTTTAAAAGAAGTAAATCAATATAGAACAAGCTACAATGTGAAGCATCTTGATAATCCAATTAAACAAGAAGATTATCACGGTGAAATTAGTGCCACAGATACATCGAAATTAGAAACTGAAGGTACGACGTTTGAACGTCAAGAGGATATCAAATCTAAAGATATTAACCATTTAACAGTATCAACAGATCCTAACTTTGATTTTAGCGGTGATATTTATATCAACGGTAAGAAATACGATATTAAAGATCAAAATGTCAAACTGGATACGACAGTTAAAACATACCATGTTAAAGTCAAAGGTGTGGCCAAACTTAAAGCTGATGCACAACATAAAGAAGATTTCCTTAAAAATAAAACGATGAAGCTACAATTGTTATTCGGCCAAGCCGATAATGATAAAGATGAACCAAAAGCGAATGTCGTTGATTTATCTATCAACAATCATTTAGATGGCAAATTAATCAGTGGCGATTTAAATCAACAACTCCGTTCACTTGATCAATTCAAATCTAAATATGACATCTATAAAGACGTTGCAATCAATCCAAATGATATCAAGATTGATAATAAAGCAATTGTCGATATGATGGTTAATCAAGTTATTAAAGATATGGAAAGCTTTAAAAATGATAAATCAGCATTACTAAATCAATTAGATCAATTAAATCAACAGTCTGATAAATTTATTGATGATGTCATCAATAATCAAGACCAAGTTGCACAGAATAAAAAAGACATCAGCACGTTACTTGATGATTTATCAAAAGCTGAAAAATTATTAAGTGATGAACCTGAAACACCAAAAATCAATGAAGAAAAAGGTAAAGAATTTACAACGATATCAACCGATTTAGATAAACAAATTAGTGATTTATCTGAGCGTAGTACGAAGTTACTTTCAGATAGTCAAAATTCTAAATCAACTGCTGATGACATTAGTGGTGAATTAAACAAACTTGATGACAATGTTGGCAAGCTTCATGCTAGCGGACGTGCATTAGGTGTTAGAGCTAACAACTTAAATGAAGTGATGAATAAAAACGATAAAGAAAATCGTCTCTTCGCTAAAGACTTTGAAAACGTCTTGAAAAACTCTAAAGAAGGCGATCGTCAAAACGAAGTGTTAAAAGACTTTATGAGTAATCCAATTCAGAAGAAAAATCTGGAAAATGTGTTAGCAAATAGCGACAATCACAACACATTCTCACCAACAATTCTAGTATTGCTCATGTACTTAGTTTCATTAATGACGGCATACCTATTCTATAGTTATGAACGCCATAAAGGCCAAGTGAACTTTGTTAAAGATGAATTCAGCAAACATAATCACTGGTGGAATAAAGGTATTGGTGCAG
Organism: Staphylococcus sp. HMSC063A07; assembly: GCF_001836955.1. NCBI lineage: Bacteria > Bacillati > Bacillota > Bacilli > Caryophanales > Staphylococcaceae > Staphylococcus > Staphylococcus sp. HMSC063A07. The sequence continues at coordinate 362,415 of NZ_KV830932.1, read as the reverse complement.
GTATTGTTACTGTTGCTGGTTTAGCAGAAGGTCTCATTATCGGTTTGATTGCCATGAATCAATATGAAGTTATGGCAGGATACCGTGCGAAGTTTGTCGGTTTAATTATCTTGACAATGATTGTCTTTGTACTCCTCAATACGTACTTATTGAGACAATTAAAATCCATCGGTATGTTTATCATCATTGTCATACTTGCCTTATACTTTATTGACATGAATCGCAATAACGCAATACTTGCAGCGATTTCACCATTATCACATATAGATAAAGTGTTCTATAACTACTTGAATGCAGAACATCCAGTTGGCATGGCAATGTTAATCCTTGCAGTACTTGCCATTATTGGATTCATCTTAAATATGTTTATTAAGCACTTTAAGAAAGAGAGGCTCATTTAATGCTCATTGAAGGCTTAACCATGATGACGCTATTAACTGCCAATCCACATCAAGGTGATTTAGATATAAGAGTCGATGATGAAGATCAACAAAATGTGAATAAAGATATCAAAGAATACGATACAACGCTCTTTGATGATGAAAGTAAAAAAATAAATCAACGCATTAAAGAACAACAACAGAATAAAGATTCAAATATAAAAAATAATTTGTTTCAAAAACAAGCGGGCAATAAGTCCCGCTTGGATGAAACAAAGCATGTATTGTTTTCAAACAAGAATTTGAACAAAACAGCGGAGAGTGATAAAAGCCCTTATTTACAAGACAAACAAAAGAAAAATTTCTTTCCATATATCTTGTTAAGTATAGGGGCTTTTTTAACTATAGGATTTATGGTATTTACCATCCAACGAGGGAGAAGGGTTAAACGATGAGCCAGCATAAAAAAGTGACATTTGATTTTTCAAACTATCAACACGGAAGCTTTGATTTAGCAGTTCCCATATTTATTCCTATCAAACAGCTAATACCACTGATTATAGAAAGTTTAGATTTAGAAATATATGATTATAAAAATCAAATAAAAGTGACCACTAAGGATCGCTTATTACTAGAAAATGACCGACTCGTGGACGGCAAAATTGCAGATGGAGATATTCTGAAAATATTGTAGGGAGAATCAAAAGATGGCAAAAAACAAAGCTGAAGAACGAAATGAGCAAGACGTAATTAAAGAAACAAAGCATGAACGCGAAGATATGCGAGAGATTCCTAAATCCTCGATTAAAGATGAACATTATCATTTGATGTATTTATTAGAACAGCAAGACAATGCATTTTTAAATGCGAGGCTGACTGAATTAAGAGATAGTTATCAAATTCATTATGATTTGTCACAACATCACACGCCATTTTCAGAAATAAAGACCTTCCCTAAAAATGAAAAAATGCGTTATTTGTTAAACATTGCCAAGCTCGAAGATGTGCTGAAAACACGTTACACCTTCATCTTATCGCCACAAGAATTATTCTTTACGAAAGATGGATTACCATTATTAAAGACACGTGGTTTGAAAAATATTGTCGAACCCCTTGCCTTATCGGATGAAGAGTTTCTTACGCGTTACAAAGCACTGATTATCACGGCATTTAATGACAAAGTCACATTCGATTCTTTAGTAGAAGGTAATCTTGAATTACATAAAGGCACACCGTTTGAAAAGAAAATCATTGATATTGCGACGTTAGATGAATTAAAAGCCTTTTTAGTTGAACAATTTGATAAACAACAATCAGATTATCGTCGTAACTTCTCATATGTGAAGAGAAGAAACTTTACGATTTTCAAAGCTATTGCCATTACAATGAGCGTAATTGGTGTTATTTTACTAGCAATACTTGCTTATCTGTACTTTTCAGTAATGAAAAATAATGCTCAGATTGAAAAAGGTTATAAATCATATGTGAAATCGAATTACACACAAGTGCTCAATGATTACGATGATTTAAATGGTAAAAATTTAGATAAAGAAGCGTTATACATCTATGCAAAAAGCTATGTTGAAACAAATAAACAAGGCTTGGAAAAAGATAAAAAAGAGAACTTATTAAACAATATTACACCAAATTCGAATAAAGATTATTTACTTTATTGGATGGAATTAGGTCAAGGTGACTATGACGAAGCACTTAATATTGCCACATATTTAGATGATAACGATATTACTAAATTAGCTTTAATCAATAAATTAAATTCAATCAAAAATAATGCTAACTTATCAAACGATAAACGTTCAGAAGAAACGAAAAAATATAACGATAAATTACAAGATATTTTAGAAAAAGAAAAACAAGCTAAAGAAGAATCTTCCAAAGAAAAAGAAGAAGCAGCTAAGAAAAAAGATGAAAAAATAAAACAACAAGAAGAAAATGAGAAGAAACAAAAAGAACAAGCGCAAAAAGATAAACAAAAACGTCAAGAAGCAGAACGGAAAAAATAGTATAGGATTGAGGGCAGAATGATGCATAAATTGATAATACAATATAATGACCAATTAAAAATGCTAAATCTCCAAGATGATAAAACTTATACTATCAGTTCGGATGACAAAGCAGATATCACGCTAAAGCATTTGCCAGAGGCCATTCATATTGAACAAAATGAATTTGGCGCTTGGCAAGCCAATCATACGACCTTGTTTAAAACATTGGTGCGTAAAGTTGCAGATGGAGAAGTGACATTAAAACTTTATGGTCAAGAACATTTACATTCATTCATGTATCCATCACTTAAAGAAGTGATGACGATAGGTAACCATGCATACGATGACTTAAAGATAAGTGGCGCGACCAATGTCATTATTTTAAAGGATATTCATCGCATTAAAGAACAACACTATATTAAAATCATTCATGATAACGCAGCTGAAGTCTTTATCAATTACGATAAACAACATAATAAAGTGGATAGAGCTTATGTCGGCGATCACTTGTTTATTGACGACATGTGGATTGAAATTAGAGAAGATGGTATCAACATCTTGTCACATGATGATATTGAGACGGAACTTATTCGCAGAAATAGCGATAAGTTTGAAAATTATACGATAGAATCAAATGATTACCATCGTTCACCGAGAATTATTCATCGTGAACCGACAGATACCATTAAGATAGAGCGCCCACCTCAACCAATTCAGAAGAATAACTCTATGATTTGGCGCTCCATCATTCCGCCATTAGTGATGATTGCCTTGACGGTTGTAATCTTTTTAGTACGACCTTTAGGTGTCTATATTTTAATGATGATTGGTATGAGTACAGTAACCATCATCTTCGGTATTACGACATACTTTTCAGAAAAGAAAAAGTATAAGGAAGAAGTTAAGAAGCGGGAGAAAGACTATAAAGCCTATTTGGATGAAAAATCAACAGCGATTAACCATGCCATTAAAGATCAACGCTTTAGCTTGAACTTTCACTATCCAACGTTGGCAGAAATTAAAGAGATTGTTGACAGCAAAGCACCAAGAATTTATGAAAAATCACCACAACATCACGATTATCTTTACTATAAATTAGGGATTGCAGATATTCAAAAGTCGTTCAAAGTGGATTACTCGGAGGAAGAATTTAATCAGCGCCGTGACGAACTGTTTGACGATGCGAAACGCCTGTATGAATTCTATGAAAATGTCGAACAAGCACCATTAACTAACGACTTAACCCATGGGCCTATTGCCTACATTGGGACACGCCGTCTAATCTTAGAAGAACTTGAAAAAATGATGCTGCAACTTGCGACATTTCATAGCTATCATGATTTAGAATTCTTATTAGTGACGCGTGAAGATGAATATAAGAAGTTGAATTGGTCACGTTGGTTACCACATACAACATTAAAAGCACTGAACATTAGAGGTTTCGTCTATAATCAACGTACACGCGACCAAATATTGACATCCATTTACAGCATGATTAAAGAGCGCATTCAAACCGTCAGAGAACGTAGTAGAAGCAATGAACAAATTATTTTTAAACCGAATTTAGTATTTATTATTACGGATATGTCATTAATTATTGATCACGTTATTCTTGAATACGTCAACCAAGATTTATCAGATTACGGCATTTCACTTATCTTTGTTGAAGACGTGATTGAAAGTTTACCAGAACATGTAGAGACGATTATCGATATTAAATCTCATACAGAAGGCGAACTCATCATGAAAGAAAAAGAATTAGTGAAAACGCCATTTGTACCTGAAAGTATGGAAGGTATTGATAAAGAATATATCGCACGACGCATTGCCAACTTAAATCATGTTGAGCATATGAAAAATGCCATTCCAGACAGTATTACATTTCTACAAATGTATCAAGTCAAGGATGTGGATCAACTCAATATTGTACAGCGTTGGCAACAAAATGAAACATTTAAGACGATGGCAGTGCCCCTCGGTGTACGTGGGCAAGATGACATTCTAGAGCTGAACCTACATGAAAAAGCACACGGGCCACATGGTTTAATTGCAGGTACAACAGGGTCAGGTAAGTCAGAAATCATCCAATCTTACATTCTGTCACTCGCAGTGAACTTCCACCCACATGAAGTGGCGTTCTTATTAATTGACTACAAAGGTGGGGGAATGGCGAACCTATTTAAAAACTTAAAACATCTTGTGGGAACGATTACCAACTTAGATGGAGACGAAGCCATGCGTGCACTAGAGTCCATCAAAGCCGAATTGCGCAAACGTCAACGTTTATTTGGGGAGTTTGATGTTAACCACATTAACCAATATCACAAGTTATTTAAAGAAGGCGTTGCGACAGAACCGATGCCGCATTTATTCCTGATTTCCGATGAATTTGCGGAATTAAAATCAGAACAACCAGATTTCATGAAAGAATTAGTATCAACTGCACGTATCGGTCGGTCATTAGGGATTCACTTAATCTTGGCCACACAAAAGCCATCCGGTGTGGTTGACGATCAAATATGGTCGAACTCTAAATTCAAATTAGCCTTAAAAGTACAAGACCGTCAAGATAGTAACGAAATATTAAAGACACCAGATGCTGCAGATATTACGTTGCCAGGTCGTGCATACTTACAAGTAGGGAATAACGAAATTTATGAACTATTCCAATCCGCATGGAGCGGTGCAGTGTATGACACTGAAGAAAATGTTATCGAGACAGAAGATAAAACGATTTATGCTATCAATGAATATGGCCAGCTCCAAGCCATCAATAAAGACTTAAGTGGTTTAACCGATGCTGAAGCGCAACCAACACAAACCGAACTGGAAGCGGTCATTGCCCATATTGAAGAAATTACAGAACGCTTAAACATTACAGAAGTGAAACGTCCATGGTTACCACCATTACCAGAAAATGTATATCAAGATGAGTTAATGACGACAGACTTTAAAGCGCTATGGAATGATCAACCAGGCGATGTTGAATTAACTCTTGGTTTAAAAGACGTGCCAGAAGAACAATTCCAAGGGCCATTAACCCTAAAATTAAAAGCATCAGGACATATTGCCTTAATCGGAAGTCCAGGATACGGCCGCACGACATTCTTACACAACATTATTTTCGATATTGCACGTCATTTTAGACCAGATCAAGCCCATATGTATTTATTCGATTTCGGTACAAACGGCTTAATGCCAGTATCCGATATCCCACATGTGGCGGACTTATTCACGATAGACCAAGAAGATAAAATCACAAAAGCCTTAAAACGCATTAACGAACTCGTATCAGAACGTAAACGCTTATTAAGTCAACAACGCGTCGTTAATATCGAACAATATAAACGCGAAACACAAGACAATGTACCAAACGTCTTTATCATGATTGATAACTACGACGCCGTTAAAGAATCACCATTAATGGAAGCCTATGAAGATATGATGATGAAAGTCACACGTGAAGGTTTAGCGTTAGGCATATACATTATCCTAACAGGTTCACGCTCAAGTGCGATTAAATCCGCAATCTTCACCAACATTAAGACGCGCGTTGCCCTATATCTATTCGATAACAATGAGTTAACCAACATCATTGGTTCATACAAAAAAGGCGTTAAAGATATGAAAGGCCGTGCAGCCATCAATGATGATAACTTCACCCAATTCCAAATTGCACAGCCATTCAAACTAGCAGAAGGTGAAACGTACAATAACCGCATCAAAGACGAGATCGCTCAAATGAACGAACACTATGTTGGCGATTATCCAAGTCATATTCCAATGATGCCAGAAAAAGTATATTTTGATAAACAGTTGAATACATTTGACTTTAATAAGATAATATTAGAAGAAAAGATAATACCAATGGGATTAGAATTTGATGAAGTACAGCCAATCGGTTTCGATCTCCAAAAATCTAATATATTTACTTCGGTTAAGCCAGTTGATATTGATAACGGTTTTAATATATTAGAAAAGCAATTAAAAATTGTTTCAAAGGAATATGAAATTGCTATATTAGATACAACAGGTAGATTGAAAAATTCTGAATACGAAAATTATTTATACTGTCAAGAAAAAAAGGATATAATTGCTTTTAAAAATGAATTAGTTAACTTTATAAAGAACATTGAACCACAAAAAAAATGGATTGTAATCATTTCTAACTTCAAAGAATTTATAAATGTTGCAGCACCTACAAATAATGAAATAGAATCAATATTTTTAGATGGACCAAAAAATAATGTGTATCCTATAGTTTTTGGACTTTATCAAGAAACTATTGGGGGTATAAGCTCACAAGCTAGATTATTAAAAGAGATTGTAAATAATGCATTTGTCGGTATGAGCATTAGCGAACAAGATTTGATAAAAGTACGCTATAACTCTAACGAAAAAATTCTTAAGCGTAATGAAATGTATTATATTTGTGACTACGAGTATAAAAGAATTAAATTATTTGAATAGGGAGGCAAAATAATGAAATTTGACTTGAATAGCAAAAATGGAATAGCTGATGAAGATAATATTTTGACTAGCTTTATTATCGGTACTGGCGTTGGGCATTCAATAGTGAAATTTGAAGATGAAAGAGAAATCTTTTTTTCAAATGCAACTACAATCGTATTCGCACAATATATGAAAGACGTGTTAGCAAAGAAAAATATAAAAATAGACATTAATAATTACATGAATAGTACAGTTTTATCCTTCGAATATGATATAAAAAACGGGTCAAATGAAGGCTATATAAGTACTTTTAATGAAATAGTCGAGAAATTATTAGATATTAATATAGATAATGATAGTTTTGATGCAGCAATTGATAATGCAAAAAAAGATATGGAATCCAATTTCAAAATAAATGAGTATAGAGCTACAATGAAATTTATGGAAATGTTTAGTGATTACTATAATTTCAATTTGAAAAGTTTGATTAATGATATATGGAACTTTGATGTTAAAGATTTACTAACATTTAAAAAAGAAATGATCTTTTACGAAAACTGCATCATTAACATTAATAAAGATATAGACAATAAAGAGAAACTGTTGAATTTTAGTAAGCTAAACCATAAATTTTCATATTTAGTAAATGAAAATGATGAAAATGATGTTACGATTGAAGAAGAAGCAAGACATGCTAGTAATTATATAGGATATCATTTCAATCACCTCATTAAAAATGATTTCAATTACAATTACGCAAATGTATTAATTTTGGGGTATCATATATTTAATTCAAATTTTCAAGTTCAAATTTCAAGAAAAGAAATAGGTATATTAGGACAAGCAGATCTTAGACAAAATGATGAAAAATCAGTATCAGATATTACTGATGATAAAGTTATCAAATACAAAGAAATATTGATTAATAGTATTAATAACATGTATCACAGTGGTAGTGAAGAATTTAATTCAATTTTAGCCAAATTATTTGGAGATAATTTGAGTATTTCAAGAATTTTGGATTACTTAAAAAATATCACTCTCAATGATTTTAAAGAATTCTTTGAGAATATGCATCTGAATGTATTTGAAATTAACTTTAAGGAGGCGTAATAAATGGGAAAAGAGATTTATTTAGATCCAATAGAATTTCAGAATCAACTATCTAGTTTTGGTGAGGGTTCAGAAGAAATTAGTGGCGTGAATATTTCAGAAATAAAGGATGCCAAAAAGGAAACAAAACTTGATAGCATAGACAAACTAGATGGTTTAATTGATGAGTTATCTAATGCCATGAAAAAATACGCCCAAATGATAAGTACAGATAAAGATGCTATGGATAAGATAGCTGCAACGATTCAAAAAAATGACCAAGAAAATGCAGATAAAATATCGAATAAACATTGAGGTGAAAAAATATGACACGTTTAATTAATTCGGAATTAGAAGACTATTTAGAGAATACAAGTGACATGAAAAGTCAATTAAATGAAGCATTATATAATCATTACACTCAATGTAATACTTTATCTAAAACAGGGAGCATTAAGGGAGATGCTGGAGATAGTATTAAAAAATATGTTAGTTCAGCACATATTGGTACAATTTCGAGAGCTATAAACGTAATCTCTAATTTTGAAACAGCAGTGCAAAAATTAAAAGATTTAGGACATGAATGTGATAGTGATTCAAATGCTAAAATTGATTCAGATACTTTAGATGATACAAAAAAAGATGTTGATGATAAGAAAAAAGAATTTATTGATATAACTAGTGATTCTTCAAGTTTATTATCTGATGCATCAGAATTTATTGATACAGTTCCTTTAGGTAAAGATAAAGTTGAAAGTGGTTATGATGACAGTGAAAAAAATATAAATGATACTAATACCAAACTTGAAAACATGGATAAAGAAGGTCAAAGTTCTCTATCTTCAATTACAAGTGAAATACAGGGATTAGTTACACAAATTAATAAATTGAGTAGTGAATACCATGATAAACATGGAATTATTGCTTCGAAGATTAATTCAATTACAAAAGAGCCTTGGTATAAGAGCGAAGTAAATTCTGGTGAGTTTAAAAAGATGAAAGCTGAAAGTCCTGTAGAATATGCTGAAGGAGAAAAAGTTAACTATAGAAAGCAATTATATTCTAAAGATGGTAAAACTGTCGGTACTTTTCAAAGGGGAAGTATACATGGTAAATCGTATGTAACAAAGGATTCACTTGGTGCAGAAGGAGACATGTCGGTTCTTAATTCTAACGTAAAAACAAAAGATAAATATTCTGAAAGTCAGGCTGGAGTCGAGGTTATAAGTGCTAAAGGAAATGTTGATGTTGATAGTAAACACATTAAGGCAAATGCAAATGCACAACTTTTTGATGCTGGACTTGAAACGAGATTGGGTTCAGAGGATTATAATTTCCATGGCAAAACAAATGTAGAAGTAGCATCAGCTAGTGCTGGATTGACTGCTGGAATAGATGGAGTTGGACTTGAAGCTGAAGCTGTTGGGGCAAAAGCAGAAGTCGATGGTGGATTTACTATTGGTGGAATTAACTTTGATGTTGGAGGTAGTGTTGGCGCACAAGCTGGAGGTAAGGTTGAAGCAAGTGCAAGAGGAATTGAAGTAGATGCTAAATTCTTATTCGGAGCTAAAATTAAAATAACTTGGTAGGCAGGTGAAATATATGTCGAAAACACAATTAATTGCTGAAAAAAATAGTAAAACTAGAGAATCTGCTGCAACAAAAGCAAAGATTGCTGACTTAAATGCTAAAATTGAAAAAGCTAAAAGAATCAAAAGTAAACTTGAAGATCTAAAAAAAGATGTGACAGTACATAAATATAGCGCATCTTTTATACTTAAAGAATATAACTATTGGAAAGGCGATAATAACTCAAAGTGGGTTGACAAAAGTAAATCCGATTTAATTGATGGTTCATTAAGGGACTGTATAAATAATATAGATGATAATATAGATAGATTAATTGATAAAATAACTGAAATGGAAAACGAAGTTAACGATTTAGAAGGAACTCTATCTTGGTTAAAAAATGCAATAAATTCATTAATAGCAGCCATTGAAAAAATAGCTAATTGATTAATAGGAGATAAAAAGCAGCTAATAAATTTTTAAAACTTACTTTACAGTTTTACACTTATTGTTTATTATAAAAACAATAAAACAATAATTATATCTTCGCTTTTATATTAAATTATAATTATTAATGTTTTTAAATTAAATGCAACATTGTGCTATATTTTGTTTGAAAAATTTTAGTAAAAGTGAATGAAGTATTTGACAATGGGTAAAACGATATTGGCTATTTTGTTATGTATGAGAGATAGTCAATATAGCTAAATTTCTAAAAAAAGAGATAAAGAATGGAGAAATTTATGAAAAAAATAATTGTAGGAGTGTTGATTATAATGATGACTATAATAAACGGTTGTAGCAAAGAGGATGATAACAATAATGACAACCAATATCAAAATAAAATAAACCAAATTTTAAATATTCAACAAAAGACACATCAAGATATGGCAAAACAAAGTGATAAAGTAAATCCTAAATTTAATAAAGATGAAGTAAATCGCTATGTTTATAATAATGGTAAAATGATTATTATTAGCTATCCGTTGTATAAAGAAAATAAAAAGTTATTCTATGCTGCTTATGAGTTTAAAAATGACAAAATTTACTATAAACAAGGGTTTAATGCGAAAGAATATGTCAACCAAAATGAAGCAGATTTTAAAGATATAAAAAATGAACAATAAAGGTGAATACTATGATTAAAACAATTAAAGTGACATCCCTTATCGGACTTATTTTGGAAGGATTTTTATCGTTAATGTTCGCCCTTTTTTTCGCAATGTCAGTTTCAGGTTTGTCTCATTCAGAGATTCAAACTACAGTTAATGGTGAAACAACGATGCAAAGTGCTGAAACGTCATCATTAATCTACAATTGGATTTTTGGCGTACTTATGACTGTAAGTATCATTTCATTTATTATTGGTATTATAGCTTTAAAAATAATGACTAAAAAAACCACGATGAGTGCAGTGCTTTATATTATTGGTGGTTTTGTAAGTCTTAACTTGATTGCGATTTTTGCATGGACATTTTGTGGCGTATTGTTGTTAAAAAATAAAGAAGCACTTAAAGGAATAGTCATTGAGAAAAATAATATAGGTAATGCATGGTGGATTATTTTAGCAGTTGCCGGTATTCTAGGTTTGTTGAGTGTTCATGGGTATTTAATTGGATTTGGCGCACTAATCATTTTAGTTTTGAATATTATTTGGTTAACTGTGTATACGCCAAAGAATAATACTCAAGCTTTCGAAAGTACGGCTAAACCAACGATATACGCATCTATCATAGGTATTTTTGTAATACTTGTTTTAATGAACATACTTGACTACGTGGTGTTGGATGATGGAAATTCAGATATAGGAATAAAATTATATGGTAATACATTTAATATAATAAATATGCCAATGCTTATATTGAGTTTGTTATTTTTTGCGATTGGTACATATTTTGTTTTTCAAATTCAGCGAAAGCGATTAAATAGTAAATAATGAAATAAAGAAAATTTTAAAGTGTGTTATATTGGTTTTATGTTAAATAGGACTATTAAGCCTAATTTGAGAGGTTAGACAATTTTGTTTAATCTCTTTTTTTAAAAACTTAATTATATTTACTGAGATCTAAATTATATTGAATACTATAACAATCTGTTTTATATTAATATTGACATGACAATCAAGCATGAAAAATCTAACACTGAAAAATATAATTGTATTACAGATCAATTAGGAGTGATTGATAGTGAGTATTGAAACAAAGTTAAATAAACAATACAATAAAATAGCGAACCACGTAAGTGATATGATTCCTGGCCCATGGGAGAAAGTATATTTAGTTGCATATATGGAAGAATATGCTAGTGAAGTGTTTTTCTTTTTTACAGTTCCACAGAAAGATGAACTTTATTATTCACAACATATACCAAAAGATTTTGGTGTGTCTAAGAAAGAATATGTGAACAGAGCTTTTCGATTATGTGATTTGTTTGATGATTTAAACGCTATTTTTGTTAAATATGGTCAAGAACAGTTTGGCACGTGTGAATTTGACTTTACAATTGAAGGTAACTTAAATGTCTCTTTTGAGTACATAGATTGGAAAGCATCAAAATTTGGACCTGGTGGAAAATTTGATTATTACCGATATAAAAAGTTTGGTATTTTGCCTGAAATGGAATACGCAATTAAAAGAATGCATGAAGTTGAACAATATGTAAAAGAAAGCCAAGAGAAATAATAAAATTAGATAAATTAATAAAAAGGAGATTAGACAAATGACACTTGTTTAATCTCTTTTTTTAAGTTTAATTCTAATTATTGTTATCTAGATGATATTATAAGTGTTATTTTTATTAATATTGCTATGCCAGTTAAATTTAAAAACCTAAAATAAACGTATTAAATATAAATAGCAGTGGGTATAAATGAGTTTTAAATCAAAGTTAAATGACGGAGGCGCTGTAAAATAATAAATATAGATAGAATAAATCAATGATGATTATATTTTTTTTACTAAATAGTATATGTCAATTTTAGAAATTAATATATAATCAATATTGTATATAGTCATTTCAAAAGCATAACTATTAGTTAAAATGAGAATTAAACTGTTTTTACAATTTAAAGCTTAAAAGAAAATATACGTCAATATGGTTTAGAGATTTATTTAATAAATATAAAGAACTACAAAAATCAAACGCCGACTGTAAAATAGCTATTTCAATTTATAAATAAAAGAGGATGGTGTTTCAAAGAATAAAAGTATATTTGAAATTACCAGGTTGGAAATATATGAAAATTATTGAAGTCATGCAAGACGGATTAAGATAAAATGAAATATGGTACATCATCCAGAATACTACTTTAATCATTTGATATCTGAATACTAAAAATTATTGCAAAAATATTTACATAATGAATGGGAGGATGTGACTAATCATGAATTTTGAAGCGCAATTAGATGAATTATATATTGAAATTACTAATCATATCAGTGACATGATTCCAGAAAGATGGGAAAACGTGTGTCTAAATGCGTTTATTGGGGACAATAAGAGGTATGTGTACTTCCATTATATGGTCCCAGGTGAAGATGATCCTCAACTGTCAATGGATATTACCTGGAGTTTTGATGTATCAGAAGAAGTATTTGATCAGCAGTTTGAAACGTTATGTGAATTATTAATGAAGTTGCGGCATCTGTTTGTTGTAAATGGCAGACCGCCATTTGGTACATGTGTTATTGAGTTTAATCATAAGGGACAAAAGCAAGCTGTATATGAAAATACAGATTGGGATGCGGTAGATTTTAGATCTAAACATATGAAAAACTATTATTTTTATAAGAATTTTGGTCACTTACCAAAACAAAAATATGACATTGAACAAATGTATGCCATTCATAGGTATGCCAAAACAATTGACGATAAAAATGAAATTGTAACTATGGAATTTAAAGAAAAGATAAATTATTTATATCGATATATTGGACAGCATATCATGAATATGATTCCAGTATCGTGGGAGAATGTATATGCAGTTGCATATATGACTGATGGCGGAGGATCAGTGTACTTTTACTATACTGTACCGGATAGTGATGAACTGTTTTATTCAATGGATATCCCTAAGAATTGTCATACGTCAAATGATGAATTCAGTCATCAAACCGATGGATTATATGATTTGTTTGAAGAATTACGTTATGAATTTATTAGAAATAAACACAAAGCCTGGAGTACATGTGAATTTGATTTTACGATTAAAGGTAAATTAAACGTATTGTATCAATTTATAGATTGGGATGCTACAGAATTTGGATCAAGTGCTTATTTTAATTATTATCGTTATAAAAAATTTGGTATATTACCTAAATTAGACTATGAGCTTAAAGAATTGTATGCACTCGAACGTTATATGAAAGAATATCAAAAACAGCAGGATACATCAATTTAGATAAAAGTCAGCAAAGCATGTTATAAACAATTTGATATAGTCAGGAGAAATGTTTTGGTTATTTTAGGTTTGATTTCAATTATTTTACTTATTATTTTAGCGATTTTTACAAGTATGTTAAAAGCTCAAAGAATCCCAATTTTCGGTTATTTTGTCGATATTGTTATCTTAGCACTACTGATGACAATTTACTTTGTTGGTGGAGGTTTAAATCATAGTGGGTTGATTGCATATGTGGTGTTTCTGCATATAAGTTCATTGATATATATTTATTTGGCACTGAAAAATTACTTTATCAAATTAAATAAACATAAATATAATTATGCTAAGAAAAATCAATTTAATGACAAAATCGCAAAGGATAAAGCTTATGATTTTCGCTTTACTCGCAGACAAGCTGTATATCATTTTCTTATTGCCATCGCCTTGATTGCTATTGCTAAACTAAGACTTACACCAGAAATAGAGCAAGATGTTTTATTATTTGAGTTTGGTTACGCATACCGTTTCATTATAATTGGGCTTGCAGTTATAGTTCTTACGTTCCTCATTGAGTGCTATCGTATGGAAAAATATGGCGCAAATTTAGTTAGAATAATTGTGCCACTAGGTGTTGCATTATGGGCAGTTATCTCCATGTTGTTGCTAGTAAAAGACGTATGGATAATTGTATTATTAGCCATTGTTGTTTTTGGTTTTTATTACGTACTTTGTAGTACAGCAGAAATGTGGTTTAATCATTCTATTATTTTACCGATAATTTTATATAGTATAAGTGGCATTTTATTTGGCATTCCATTTCTATTTATGCAGCACAATCAGAAATTAATCAACAATGGTTTATTTATACTCATACTTGGCATTCTTATATATGGATTGGTAGTGATAAATGCATTATGGAAGAGACCACTACGACATCAATTAAAGATATTAATGAAATATAATAATACGTTGATATCAGCTAAAATTTATAATCAAACTAAAAAGTGTATGACAAGTTTGAGATTATCAAAATATAAATTTTACATTGCTATGGTAGCATTAATCATATTATTTACTGCAACTAAAATACTAGTCACACCGGCTATGAAAGATATCGCCGGCAAAGATATTGTAGCATTAATGATGCTATTATTTTTTATAACTGTGGTATTTTTGGTAATAGACATTATTTCATGGCTGAAAAGAAAACAATTTGTCTTCATCACTATAAAACCTTTATTTGTTTTTGGGTTATACATTCTTTTATTCATATGGTTGCCTTAATTATCAAGCGTTAATATGAAATGCTCGAAGTAAAGATAATGATACTTTTTTGATTGCGTATGTTGTAACAGATATTTTGTTTTGGATTAAAAATAAAAAAATTATATTCATTTCGATTAATTCACGATTTCTTATGGTATTATTAATTGTGTTAGCTTGGTGTTTATTTTAAAATAAAAAGATAATATCAATCTAAATAAAAAAGATTAAGGGGTAAACAAATGAAAAGAATTATTACTGTGTTATTACTGTTTGCGATTGTGTTAGCGGGTTGTGGTAAAGGAGATAAGTACGACAAAGATATCGATAAGGTTTATAAAAAGCAAGAAGAAACAAATAAAATGTTACCAGCATTTGGCTTAAAAGTAGATAAAAAAGTAGATAGAAATGATAGTAATACATATGTTTATAAAGACGGAAAAGTATTTGTGATTGGTGTACAACTTAGTAAAAAAGTTGAAGAATTAAATTACTTTACTTATAAAATGAAAAACGGCAAACCAGAATTAGATATGGATGAAAACCCACTTAAATACAAGAAAAGCCATAAAGCAGATTATGAAGAAGAAAATGTAGAAGTAAAAGAAAAATAGGGACATACTTGTATTATTTGTGCGAAAATATTATAAAATAATTATATAACATTTTATTGTTTTATTTATAAAGAGGAGTATTGATATGGAAGAAACCGGGAAGGCATTAAAAATATGGACATGGGTATTTATGGTCTTATCTCTAGTAGTTTTTCTATTTGGTATCGGTTCAATCATCTGTAGCTATAAATATAAACAATATAATGAAGAAAAAGGCGCCAAATTATTACAAACCGCAATTATTGTAACCGTTGTTACAACTACTATGACAATTTGTAAATTCTTTGTTTAATGAACAATACATTTTAGTTCGATGTCAATAATAATTATAAGGGATTAGGCAAATAGCACTTGTTTAATCCCTATTTTTAAAAAATACAATATATGGCATAACGTTTAATTGTATGTTAAATATACAAAAAAGTTAGTATTTATTTAATGAATATCTAACACTAATTGGTATAACTATAGCTAAGATTAGTTGACAGTTTTAAAGCAATATCAATGTTTGAAAAAGGAGAGAGTCCATGAAACCTAAAGAAATGCAAGTTATGTGTATAAACAACATAAAGAATTCATATTTAATCGCCTTTGCTTTTAGTTAATCAAATGGTTAGGAATTAACACTATAATACTTTCAACTATTGGATTAATATACTTTTCATTGATTATTCCCGTTGACTCTGAAGAAAATAGAACAATTTGGGTAGGGATATTATTTATGATAGCAGTGCATATTTTAGTTGCACGATCTTTCTTCTATTTAGGATTGCTAAATAGTTCAATCAAAGAAGATGAACTACAGTTGTAGTAAGAAATGAAAATATCGAAATGTTTAAAATAATTAAGTTTACATAAATTCATTTAATTGATTTGAGAGGAAAAGAAATGAAAAACATGATGAAAGCTGTGTTGATGTTAAGTCTATTAGTTACATTAACTGCTTGTGGTAATGATAGTAAAGATAGTAATCATGATACAGATACGTTTAAAAAAGAAAAAAAGACAAATGAAACTAAAAGTCAAGATGATGTTGAATCTTTAAATATCAAGGATTTACCAAAAAGTACTGAAATGAATATGAAGAAAGATATTAAAATCAAAGACGAACAAAACAAAATAATTATAAAAAAAGATTCAATCAAATATGATAAAGATAAAAAGCAATTATCTATGGATATTATTTATAAACCTCATTATGTATTTGAACCAGAACGAATTGGTAGGTCACTAACAATATTTTACACTAATGACGACAATGTACAGCGTGTAAGATATAGATATAAAGTCCATGGAGAAAATCATGACCACACAGTAGTTAAACATGGCTCGGATTTTAAACTAGAAGAATAATGTCATTACTATTTTTTATTTTTAGAGCTTAATTGAGAACTAACTAGCTTAAAAAGACTTCATTTATAGAGGAGAGATGGATAGTGGAAAAAGAAATAACAAAAGAGGAAATTGCTCATA
>NZ_KV830932.1:344736-345088 GCF_001836955.1 Staphylococcus sp. HMSC063A07 | reverse complement strand
AATTGCTCATAATATAAAAAATCCATACATTACCCCTGTTGCAATATTAATGAATATACTAGCACTTGTTCTATATTCAATTATGTTTTTTCCTCAGCATTTATTATACAAATTGCCTAAGTATATTTATATATTCTTATTATTTTGGTTGATTATTAATGTCATTTCGTATGTGCAAGAAAAATCCAAAAAGGTTAAAACAGATAAGGGAACATTAATAAGATATATTATTATCAGTACATTATGTGGTTATAGTGTATCAATAGCTATTGCTTCAGTATATGTTTTTGGTGCAACAGTTAATGGAGATGATGTTTTTGACTATTGGCTGATAATTATTATAGCTAATGTT
>NZ_KV830932.1:342894-344636 GCF_001836955.1 Staphylococcus sp. HMSC063A07 | reverse complement strand
TGTAATAAGTGAATTTGGTTTAATTCAGTCATTATCGGGTTCTGCGGGTAATATCATTGGCATTGTTGTAGCTTTAGGTGGCATGGGTATTTTGATTTATTTAAGTCGTATTGTGCCTTACACAGCTGAAGAAAATAACTTTATATGGATATCAATTTTGGTAATTTTAATGGTTGACTTGTTAATAGGTCGTTCTTACTTCAATTTAATGAAATATCAGATTATTGAGGAAGAAGGATTGGAGTAAAATTAATGGAACTAGTAATGCTGGTAATGCCTTTTTCTGTAAAGATTGTTTTCACTTTTACGTATTAACTTACAAAGGAGGAATATTAAATGGAAGATGAAGTAATAACTAAAGAGGAAATTGCACATAACATAAAAAATCCGTACATTACGCCAGTTGCTATTTTTATGTTTATATTCTCATTAACCTTTTATTGTATTTTATTTTTTAGCGCCCATTTATTATACAAATTGCCTATATATATGTATATATTTTTGGTGTTTTGGGTTGTTATAAATATCATTTCATATTTACAAGAGAAATCAAAAAAGGTTAAAACAAATAAAGCTGCATTAATAAGATATATTATTATCAGTACATTGTGTGGTTATAGTTTATCAATTTCTTGTTCCTCAGTGTATGTATTTGGTGCTACTACAAATGGATATGATGTATTTGATTATTGGCTGATAATTATTATAGCTAATGTTATTTCGCTTATTGGCTTTAATATTTTTGTAATAAGTGAATTTGGTTTAATTCAGTCTTTATCGGGTTCTGCGGGTAATATAATGGGCATTGCTATAACTTTAGGTGGCTTTGGTATTTTGATTTATTTAAGTCGCATTGTGCCTTATACAGCTGAAGAAAATGATTTTATATGGATGTCTATAATTGTCATTTTAATGGTAGATTTATTAATTGGACGTTCTTACTTCAATTTAATGAAATATCAGATTATTGAGGAAGAAGGATTGGAGTAAAATTAATGGAACTAGTAATGCTGATAATGCCCTTTTTGTGAAGATTACTTTTGAAATAGATGAAGATGACAATTGGATAGAAAGATTTGATAAAGTTTATGATGTATTTAAATAAAAGTGTATAGATTATTTTCGTTTTTATAAATTAACTTAAAAAGGAGGAATTAAAGTGGAGAATGAAGAAATAACAAAAGAGGAAATTGCTCATAATATAAAAAATCCATACATCACACCAGTTGCCATATTAATGAATATAATGTGTTTAATTTTTTATACGATTATGTTTTTTAACAGTCATTTATTATACAAGTTACCTAAATATATATACATATTTTTAGCTTTTTGGGCTGTTATAAATATCATTTCATACGTCCAAGAAAAGTCTAAAAAGGTTAAAACAAACAAATCGTCATTAATAAGATATATCATTATAAGCACATTATGTGGTTATAGTTTGTCGATTGCACTAGCATCGATATATGTATTTAATGCGACTATTAATGGTGATGATGTTTTTGAGTTTTGGTTGATGATCGTTTTAGCTAATATTATAGAGTTAATCGGCTTTAATATTTTTGTAATAAGTGAATTTGAAGTTATTAAGTCAATATCCAATAGATTGTTTAAATTATTAGGTATACTTATGGCTGTTTCTGGTTTAGGTATATTATATAAGTCAAATTGCACCTAAAAGAACAGATGATACCACCTATATATGGTTATCTATTATCGTCATTTTAATGATTAACTTG
>NZ_KV830932.1:285982-342794 GCF_001836955.1 Staphylococcus sp. HMSC063A07 | reverse complement strand
CGTCATTTTAATGATTAACTTGTTAATAGGTCGTTCTTACTTTAATTTGATGAGATATCAAGTGTTAGAGGAACTTGAATTAGAAGAGCAACATCATACTAGCAAGTAAATAACTTATATTTTAAATAAGAAGGTGAATACCTATGATTATAATTATTACAGTGGGTCTGTTCATTCTAAGTTGTGCAGCATATTTTATTGTTAGAGAATGCTTAGATTTACTTAAAAGGAAGAAATATGTGAAAGCTGCATTATTATTTATAGGTTATATGGTAGTGTATGAAACATATGTTTACTTTGATAACATTGGTATGGTTGAGATGGATAATGTGAAGAGTATTGTGTTTTGGTTGTTCTTACTAAGCAGCTATTTATCAGCGCATTATTCTATATTAAAACCCAACAGAATAAGATTGGAAGAGGTCAAAAATACGGCAAGAATATTACATAAATATGATAAAGAAAAAGCTGAAAGTTTAAGAACTGATCTAAAATACGGAAAAGATATTGCACGTGCAGGTGCTATATGTTCATCTATTTTTATTATGTCAATAGCGATGAAAGTTAAACAAACCACTGAACGCACGAATGATGATTTACGTTATTTTGTAGAACGCTCACTTAATGACACAATGTCAATTGCATTTGCAATCACTTCTATTGTATTTGTCTTGATTTTTATTTATTTCATCATAGACATTTATTTTTGGGTGAATCGTGGCATCTTTCATGGCTATGTGGTTCGACCCATTATTATGTTTGGGTGGATGATAATCTTCGCAATTGTTATAGCTCAATATCGATAAAGATATATACTTAATGTTGCTTAATCTGTTAAAAAGTAGAAGCTACTATTAATAGGAGGGATGATGGCATGGAAGAGACTTATCAAGCATTGAGAAAACCAGCAACTCAAGCTATGAATATGTTGGCTTTAGGCTCAATTCTTTTTAGTTCTATACAATATTTTGTTGGTCTCACTTTAGCAGCAACAGCTAATTATTTAATTATAGCAACTTCTATAGAACTTTTAATAATTTTTTGTGGCTTGTTGCAGTTATTCTTCCCTAAAATTCCTAGTGATCGAAAAAAGATAAAAAAGAGAGCCCTGATATTTATGATAGTGGGCATACTTTCTACATATAGCAGTTATTTATCTTTTTATAATATTTACTTTTTTATCGAGGGTAATACTCAAGAAATTAGAATATATTGGATATTAGGAACCGTTATAGCCATTATTTGTTTTTCTGCACATATTTTAAGTTTAATTTTTATGACGATTACGCCGAGTTTTATTAAAGATAAGACGCTCTTAATTCTGTTTTTAAAATTTGTTGCGATCTTATTATATGTTCAAAAGGCAATAGAGTTTTTTATTATACCTGATCATCAAGGTAATAGATTTTTAATGATTGGATTGCTATTATTGATTCCATTAATGAACTATATTTGTACATATTTTTATTTGTTATTTGGTGAGATATTAACGAGTAAAGAAATGGGTTACAGGATTGAAAGCAAGTAATCCAGTGAAAATAAGCATCGGTTAGCAACTTATGGTGAATTTAGCTATGAGTTTAAAAATGATTTGAACTTATCGAGTCTCATTATAGACTGTGTCACCCAAAATATATGATTATTTCATAATGAATTTGAATTTACTTTATTCAGTTTGTAATAACATAATTTAAATTAAAACTTATAATGTGTTATTCGCACGTCATCGTCGCTAACACTTATAAGTTTTTTGTATATTGGCTAAGGGAACTTATGCGTTTATGGTGTTTAATTGTTGGGAATATTTTATATAATATAACATTTTTATTCATTGCAGAGGAGCATGTTGTATGATTATTGCAATTATTTGTTTAGTTGTGTTGTCGTTCTTCTTTTCTATTGGTGAAACCACTTTAAGTACGGTGCATCGGACGAAATTTCAAACTGAAGGCGAGCAAGGTGATAAAAAAGCATATCGTATTGCACGATTTTTAGCGCATCCAAGTGAAGCGATGACGGCGTTACTCATTGGTCGTACGATAAGTATGACGCTGTTGACTGTGCTAGTAGCAGCGGTATCTTATCATGCACAATGGCACTTAGGCCTCACGCTTACAATATATGCTGTATTTGTTATTTTATTTGCAGAAGTGATACCTAAATCTATTGCTGCAAATTTCGCTAATCGCATTATGCGTATGATTTTTCCTGTTGTACGTGTGTTTGTCGCAATCTTGCGTCCAATCACTTTATTATTGGATGCGATAACGAAAGGGTTGAATCGACTTATTGCGAATGGAAGTGAACCAGAAGCGCAATGGTCTAAAGCGGAGATTCAAATGATGTTTGCAGTGGCTCAGCGTGATGGGGCATTGAATGAAATTGAAAGTGAACGTTTAAAAGGGGTTATGGCGTTTAGTAATTTAAAGATTAAAGATGTTAATACGACGCCAAGAGTAAATGTCACTGCATTTTCAAATATCACACCTTATGATGAAGTCTATCAAACGGTCATGAATGAACCTTATACGCGTTATCCAGTATATGATGAAGATATTGATCATATTATAGGCGTGTTTCATTCGAAATACTTACTGTCTTGGAGCAAAGATCCGAGTCATACTATTGATGAATATATTGCTGAACCACTGTTTGTCAATGAACACAATCGTGCAGAATGGGTGTTGAGAAAAATGACAATAAGTCGAAAACATTTAGCGATTGTGCTTGATGAATATGGTGGTACAGATGGTATTGTTTCGCATGAAGATTTAATTGAAGAAATGTTAGGCATGGATATTGAAGATGAAATGGATAAAGAAGAACAAGAAAAGTTACAACAACAACGTTTAAAACATCAGCACCTGCATCAACAATTTCAAAGACGACGGTAAATTTGGAGGATACAAGATGAAGCAGTTGACAACGCAATTCACAAAATATTTGAACGTTCACTATCCTATCATTCAAGCAGGCATGGCTGGCAGTACTACACCCGAATTAGTGGCTGCCGTGAGTCATCAAGGTGGGCTTGGCACGATTGGTGCAGGCTACTTTGATACTGCGCGATTAGAACAAGAAATCCAAGCAGTTCAGGCATTAACTTCGGAACCATTTGCAGTGAATTTATTTATTCCGAGTGATTATCAGTATTCAGAGGCTGAGGTGGCACAAATGAATGCTTGGCTGAAACCTTATCGTCGTGCACTTCAACTAGAAGAACCCACTGTAAATATTACTGAGGAACAACGTTTTAATGCTGCGATTGATTTAGTGCTTCAATACCATGTGCCTGTATGTAGCTTTACATTTGGCATACCGAATCAAGAAATCATTGAACGACTAAAAGCAGCACAAATTGTGACGATGGGTACTGCAACATCAGTAGATGAGGCAATCGCAATTGAACAAGCAGGTATAGATATCGTAATTGCCCAAGGTAGCGAAGCAGGAGGACATCGTAGTAGCTTTTTACCTACAACTCAAGGGCAACAATCAATGATTGGTACAATGGCACTTGTACCACAAATCGTTGATCACGTAGATATTCCTGTTATTGCTGCAGGTGGCATTATGGATGGCCGTGGCATTTTGGCAAGCTTGATTTTAGGTGCCTCTGGCGTACAAATGGGCACAGCTTTTTTAACGTTGCAAGAAAGTGGTGCACGCCCAGTATTAAAGCAAGCCATTCTGAATAGTAAAGAGACGGATACGGTCGTGACAAATGTATTTAGTGGCAAATATGCGCGTGGTATTAATAACAATTTTATTCAATCCTTTAAGAATTATAATGGTAAAATCCCTGATTATCCAATTCAAAATCAGTTGACAACATCGATACGTCAACATTCAGCACAAAAGCATAACGATGCATGGACGCACTTATGGAGTGGACAAGCACCACGACTGGCTATAGATAGTCATGTAGCTGGACTTTTTGATAAATTGTTGACAGAGATAGAAGCATTACGTTGCCAATTTTAAATCGTTTATCATTGATAAATCTAAGTTGATATAATGAAGTAATAAATTCGATTGTGGTATGATTGTACTGGTGATGAATATGATTAACATTGGCTTAACTGGTTGGGGTGACCATGAGACGTTATATGAAGATATTGGACGCCAAGCTGATAAACTTCAAACGTATGCAGGTCATTTTCCAATTGTTGAATTGGACGCCTCTTATTATGCGATTCAACCTGAAAGAAATATATTAAAGTGGATTAAAGAGACACCAGAGACGTTTAAATTTGTTGTCAAAATACATCAAGCGTTGACGTTACATGCGGATTATAAAGATGTTGCGACATCGCGCAAAGCGTTGTTTGAGCAATTTAAAGCAATGATTGAACCCCTGCAAACGCATGATAAATTAGCGTTGGTGTTAGTTCAATTTCCGCCTTGGTTTGATTGCTCGATGGAAAATGTAACTTATTTACGGTATGTACGCCAACAATTATTAGATCTTCCTGTATGCATTGAATTTCGTCATCAATCATGGTTTGATGCGGTACATAAGGAACAGACATTACAATTTCTTGTCGACCATCAATTTATTCATGCGGTTTGTGATGAACCACAGGTGAAAATGGGTTCGATTCCAATGGTTAATCGTATTACTCATGATATCGCCTTTGTACGTTATCATGGGCGCAACACTCAAGGCTGGACTAAAAAGGATATGACAGGCCAAGAATGGCGAGATGTGCGGTATTTATATGATTATAATCAACAAGAATTGCAAGACCTCGCGCATAAAGTTGAAATATTAGCGCAAAAAGCTAAGACAGTATATGTCGTGTTTAATAATAATTCTGGGGGCCATGCGGCTAAAAATGCCAAAACATATCAACAGATGCTTGGAATAGATTATACAGGTTTGGCACCACAACAACTAAAATTATTTTAAGAGGCGAAATCAATGGTATTAACTTTTATTTTTCTTATTTTAATTGGCCTACTTTCTGCTGTTATTGGTTCATTAGTAGGTATTGGCGGCGGTATCATCATTGTACCTACGCTTGTTTATTTAGGTGTGGAACATCATCTTTTACATGGCATTACGCCTCAAATTGCTATTGGGACGTCATCCGTGATACTCATTGTAACAGGATTATCGTCATCTCTAGGCTATTTGAAAACGAAACAAGTCGATATTAAAAATGGCTCTATTTTCCTATTTGGCTTATTGCCTGGGTCATTAGCGGGTTCGTTGCTTAGTCGCTATTTAACATTAGAGTCATTCAATTTATATTTTGGTATTTTTATGATTCTTGTATCCATTATATTGATGGAACGTCATAAAATAAAACCAATTAAACTATTTGATAAGCCACAATATCGTAAGTCTTATACGGATTCGGAAGGTGTAACTTATCATTATAGTGTTCCACCGCTTGTGGCTTTTGTCGCAACCTTATTTATTGGTGTGTTAACAGGATTATTTGGCATTGGCGGCGGTGCATTAATGACGCCATTAATGCTGATTATCTTTAGATTTCCACCACATGTTGCTGTCGGCACAAGTATGATGATGATTTTCTTTTCTAGTGTGATGAGCTCAATTGGTCACATTTTTCAAGGACATGTGGCTTGGGGCTATTCTATTATTTTAATTATCTCAAGTTATATTGGCGCACAAATTGGAGTGAAGATCAATCATTCTATTAAGTCTGAAACGGTAGTCATGTTGCTTAGAACTGTCATGTTATTCATGGGGATTTATCTTATTTTTAAATCATTGATGTAAATTACAAAGGGGGTAGTACTGTGAAGTTGACGATTTATCATACGAATGATATACATAGTCATTTGTACGAATATGCACGCATTCAAGCTTATTTACAGACACATCGCCCAGCGCTTCAACATCCTTCTCTTTATATAGATATTGGGGATCATGTCGATTTATCTGCCCCTGTGACAGAAGCAACATTAGGGAAAAAGAATGTTGCGTTATTAAACGAGGCACAATGTGATATTGCAACCATTGGTAATAATGAAGGGATGACGATTTCGCATGAAGCTTTGAATACATTATATGATGATGCGCATTTTAAGGTGATTTGTACGAATGTTCTTGACGAACATGGACAATTGCCTAACCATATCGCAACTTCATATATTCAAAACATCGAAGGGACACGGATTCTTTTTGTTGCTGCAACCGCACCATTTACACCATTTTATCGTGCGCTAGATTGGATTGTGACAGATCCACTTGAAGCGATTAAAGATGAGATTCAATCACGTCAAGGACAATATGATGTCTTAATTGTGATGAGTCATGTTGGTGTCTTTTTTGATGAACAATTATGTCAAGAAATACCAGATATTGATGTTATTTTCGGGAGCCATACGCATCACTATTTTGAACATGGTGAAATAAATAATGGTGTGCTGATGGCTGCCGCTGGAAAATATGGTCACTATTTAGGTGAAGTTACGCTAACCATTGAACAACATCAAGTCATTGCGAAAGAAGCAATGCTACATCCGCTCGACACATTGCCCACTGTCGAAACACACTTTGATGAGGAAGGTAAGGCACTGCTAAATGAACCTGTGATTCACCATCCAGTTCACTTAGAAAATAAAACAGATGTCATTACCCAAACAACCTATCTTCTCGCTGAAAGTGTCTTTGAATTTACAAATGCAGATTGTGCGATCATCAATGCGGGATTAATTGTTCAAGGTATTCAGGCTGACCAAGTGACCGAGTACGATATTCACCGTATGCTACCACATCCTATTAATTTAGTAAGGGTAAAAGTCACAGGTACAGAATTGAAAAATGTGATTATAAAAAGTCAAAAGCAAGAATATTTACATGAGCATGCACAAGGTTTAGGCTTTAGAGGAGACATCTTTGGCGGTTATATTTTATATAATTTGGGTTTTATAGAATCAGAAGCACGTTATTTTATCAATGGAGAAGACATTGATGATGAGCAATACTATACGTTGGGAACGGTTGATATGTACACGTTTGGCCGTTACTTCCCGATGCTAAAAGGATTGCCAACAGAATATTTAATGCCAGAATTTTTACGCGATATATTTAAAGAAAAGTTATTAAATTATTAAATTTATTGCGTATTACGTTTTAATTTAGGGTAAATTTAGTTATAATGAATGAAGATTGATTATTCAGGAGGGTAAGCGTTGTTATGGCTACAAGAAATGAAGAAATTTTACGTAAACCAGATTGGTTGAAAATTAAGCTTAACACGAATGAGAACTACACTGGCCTCAAAAAAATGATGCGAGAAAAGAATCTACACACTGTTTGCGAAGAAGCAAAGTGTCCAAATATACATGAATGCTGGGGAGCAAGACGTACGGCAACGTTTATGATTTTAGGTGCGGTATGTACAAGAGCATGCCGTTTCTGTGCTGTTAAGACGGGATTACCTAATGAATTAGACTTAAATGAGCCAGAACGTGTGGCAGAATCGGTTGAACTGATGAATTTAAAACACGTGGTTATTACAGCAGTAGCACGTGATGACTTAAGAGATGCGGGTTCAAATGTTTATGCTGAAACAGTGCGCAAAGTACGTGAACGAAATCCATTCACAACGATTGAAATCTTACCATCTGATATGGGTGGGGATTATGAAGCGTTAGAAACATTAATGGCATCACGACCAGATATTTTAAATCACAATATCGAAACAGTACGCCGTTTAACACCAAGAGTACGTGCACGTGCAACATATGACCGTACACTCGAATTCTTACGTCGTTCAAAAGAATTACAACCAGATATTCCTACGAAATCAAGTATTATGGTAGGTTTAGGTGAAACGACTGAAGAATTATTACAAGCTATGGATGATTTACGTGCAAATGACGTAGACATTTTGACAATTGGTCAATATTTACAACCATCTCGTAAGCATTTAAAAGTTCAAAAATATTATACACCTCTAGAATTTGGTAAGTTACGTAAAGCAGCTATGGATAAAGGATTCAAACACTGTGAAGCTGGACCAATGGTACGTAGCTCATATCACGCAGATGAACAAGTTAATGAAGCGGCTAAAGAACGTCATCGCTTAGGAGAAAAGCAATTAAATCATCAACAATAATCGAATAGACTGTGGAAATTGAGTTGGCAGAAGTATTATGTGAGCCACTATCAGCTATGGTCATTCTTATCAATAAAAGGGCTTAGTTTGTACGAGAGTGATTAACTGTCGTATTTGCTAAGTCTTTATTATCATATAAAGGTGAGTCATTTATGATTAAAGTAAACCAGCAATATTTTGAAATCATTGAGGACTATCGTGACTGCTTTGATGAAGAATTATTTGCTGCTAAATATGCAGATATTCTCGATAAATATGACTTTGTTGTCGGAGATTTTGGTTACGAACTGTTAAGACTCAAAGGATTTTATAAAGATAGTAACAAAAAGGCTGAAATTTCAAAACGCTTTTCAAGTATTCAAGATTATATCTTAGAATATTGTAATTTTGGCTGCCCATATTTTGTTCTACAGCGTCTTTCAGAAGACGAGGTTAAAACTCGATTAGGTGAGTCAGACACACAAATTAACAGTGAAGACAAACTACACGATGTCAAAATAGCGCCATCCATACCAGCAGAATCTCAACAAATAGAAACCAATAAAGATTAATTGGCACAGACAACATAGCATCAACAGAGTAACTTTCAAAACGAAAGTCCACAAGTAAAGCGAGAAAACAAAGTTAACATCAACTTTTGTTTCCTCGCTTTTTTCATGCTTTGATAACATGTTTATGACACAGCATTGAATCATGAACATGTTATTGTATGACTTCATTTAAATATTCGGTTATTTCAGTGGCTTCTGCATCAGAAACACCAAGAATATAGGCGATATAACCATCTTCTTCAAGGTCATCTGTGCCGATAATTCCAAATTTATTGGTCTGCATATTCAAAACTAATGTCTTTCCATAATGACGGTCTGTTTGAACTAACATCAAATCATAGCGACTATGTTCACCGACAAAGCCTACAAATTGCACTTGACTTTGTTCTTCATCGTCATATAAATACATATCTATCATAAAGTGGTGCTCCTTTATTTAAGGTTATTTATTTAGTATAACTACAAATGAAGTGTGCTGCAAAATTATGATATGATAAAGACATTAAGAGGTGACTAAGCATGTATTTTGTAGACAAAGAAAAATTAACACAGAAATTAAATTATTTAAGGCAGTTAACGCAAGATTATCAAGATCATAAAGATAATCCTTATGCTTTTGAGCGCATTGCACAAATTCTAATTGAAGCATCTGTCGATATTGGTAATATGATTATCGATGCTTTTATTTTAAGAGATCCTGGTAATTACAAGGATGTAATTGATATATTAGCACTTGAGGGTGTGATTACATCTGAAACACAAGCTGCAATCAATCAAACAATCGAAGTGCGTAAGCAATTTGCACATGATTATATTACTTTACAACATGATACACTTGAACCTCTGTTTGATGATGCACTACCGTATTATGACAACTTTATATATGAAGTATCATTATTTTTAGAACAGGAAAGTGTACCAGTGACAGCTTTTGGAAAAGGAGACAATTAACAATGAAACACTATAAAGGATATTTAATAGATTTAGATGGGACGATGTACAAAGGTACAGAGGAAGTTGACGGAGCAGCACAATTTATTGATTATTTAAATCAGCAAGGCATCCCTCATTTATATGTAACGAATAACTCGACCAAGACACCTGAAGAAGTAACAGCTAAATTACGCGAGATGCATATTGATGCTAAACCTGAGGAGATTGTGACTTCAGCATTAGCTACGGCAAACTTTATTGCCAATGAAAAAGCAAATGCCTCTGTATATATGATTGGTGGTAGTGGTTTGAAAGCAGCATTACTAGACCGTCGTTTAACATTAAGACGAGATAAACATGTCGATTATGTAGTGATAGGATTAGATGAACAAGTTACCTACGATAAACTAGCGATTGCAACACTTGCTGTACGTGAGGGTGCCACATTTATTTCAACTAATCCGGATGTTTCTATTCCTAAAGAAAGTGGTTTATTACCTGGTAATGGTGCTATTACAAGTGTCGTTAGCGTCTCTACTGGGCAACAACCACAATTTATTGGTAAACCAGAACCAGTTATAATGGATATTGCACTTGATATACTTAAATTAGATAAAGCAGATGTTGCCATGGTCGGGGACTTGTATGATACAGATATTATGTCTGGCATCAATGTTGGCGTGGATACAATTCATGTTCAAACGGGTGTAACCTCATTTGCTGAAATTCAAGAAAAAGATGTTCCGCCAACTTATTCGGTAAAAGATTTAAATGAAGTGATTCGACAATTACAACAATAGTCAGGGACACATAAAGGAGGCTGAATGATGGTTAAAATACTTGTTACCAGAAAAATCCCAGACCACTTTGTCCAGCAATTAGAACAATTTGGGGAAGTAGAGATGTGGGATAAGGCACTTGTACCAATGCCTAGAGCACAGTTTTTAACAGCTATTAAAGATGCAACAGCGTGTTTCATTACGCTCAGTGAACAAATTGATCACGAAGTTATCGCACAAGCGCCACAGTTGCGTATCGTTGCAAATATGGCAGTTGGCTATGATAATATCGATATTTCACTAGCAAAGTCACGCGATATTGTGGTAACCAATACACCAGATGTACTTACAGAAACGACAGCAGAATTAGGGTTTACCTTGATGCTTAGTGTTGCGCGACGTATTGTTGAAGCAGAAAAATATGTTCAAGATGGTCGATGGACTAGCTGGGGTCCTTACTTATTATCTGGTAAAGATGTGTACGGTTCGACTGTTGGTATTTTTGGCATGGGTGCCATTGGTCAAGCATTTGCAAGGCGTTTAAGTGGCTTTAATACGCGTACGCTATATCATAATCGTTCAAGAAGAGAAGATGTTGAGCGTGAATTAAAAGTCACATATGCTGATTTTGACACATTATTAGAAGAAAGTGATTTTGTCATATGTACAGCACCATTGACAGCGGAAACGAAGAACAAATTTAATGCTGAGGCATTTCAAGCGATGAAACAAGATGCAATCTTTATCAACATTGGTCGAGGTGCAATAGTAGATGAAGACGCACTTGTATTTGCACTTGAACAAGGTGATATCGCAGGATGCGGCTTAGATGTTTTACGTGAAGAACCTATTAATGAGAAACATCCATTATTATCTATGCCGAATGCCGTCATTTTACCGCATATTGGCAGTGCATCAGTGAAGACGAGAAATCGTATGATTCAATTATGCGTTGATAATATCGTGGCTGTTTTACAACAACAGGCGCCATTAACACCGGTTACTAGCCATTAAATTATGATACAAGCAGAGCTTTTACATGTTGTTATTTAATAGCATGTAGAAGTTTTTTGCGTATATAACAAAATTGTTATGTCATATGTAATTGTGTGTTTCGTTAATAAGACGTAAAATAAAATATGTTCTACAAATAGTGTAGTGCAAGTCTTTGCAATAGTGTTTTTAAAGATAACATTGCAGGCTTGTCAAAAAATAGATATAATAAGTTGTAAAAATAATATATAAATCTGAAACTAATTATACTTATTATAAAAAGTGGCGCAGCAAAAGATAAGCTGTGCATCTTAATTTTGAATGAGTGAGGTGCGATATGAAAGCCCAACAAAAAGAAACTTCAGAAACATTTAAAAAACTTAAACCATATTTATTAACATTGCTTTATTTAGCTATATTCATAGCATTGTATTTAATTTATGGTACTGGCGATACACAGAATAACTTCATTTATAATGAATTTTAATGAGGGAGAATATAACATATGAACGATATCATTTCTAAATTAATCGATATTGAGCAAGCGCAGCCGAATCAAGTTGCTGTAAGACATATGAATGACGAATTAACTTATAAGGAATTACTTGAGGAATCAAGTAAACTAGCACATCAATTACAAGGCAGTCAACAACCAATGATTTTATACGGCCATATGTCTCCGTACATGATTGTTGGTATGCTTGGTGCTATCAAAGCAGGTTGCGGCTACGTTCCGATTGATACATCGGTGCCAGCTGAACGTGTAAACATGATTATTGATAAAGTTGAACCACAGTTCATCTTTAATACCGTTGATGAACCATTAACATATGATGGGGCGAAGACGATTACGACTCAAGATGTCAAAGAATCAAACAATCCAATCGTATTCGATAGTCAAATGACTGAAACAGATACGGTATATACTATCTTTACTTCCGGTTCAACTGGTGAGCCTAAAGGTGTTCAAATTCAATACGCAAGCTTGATTGAATTTGCTGAATGGATGGTATCGTTACATCAAGAAGATGGTGGCCAAGAATGGTTAAACCAAGCACCATTTTCATTTGATTTATCAGTGATGGCAATCTATCCATGTTTAACATCTGGTGGCACACTAAATCTTGTAGATAAAGATATGATTAAAAAGCCTAAGTTATTAAATGACATGTTAGTGGCTACACCAATTAACACTTGGGTATCTACACCATCATTTATTGAAATGTGCTTATTATTGCCGACATTGAATGAAAATGATTACCCAAGCTTAAATCATTTCTTCTTCTGTGGTGAAATTTTGGCACATAGAACAGCTAAGGCTTTAGTTGATAGATATCCACACGCTGTGATTTACAACACATATGGTCCGACTGAAGCAACTGTAGCTGTTACAAGTATTCAAATCACACCTGATGTATTAGCGCAATATAATCCACTTCCAGTAGGTGTTGCACGTCCAGGTACGACGTTATCTATAACTGATGAAGACGAACTTGTTATTAAAGGTAACAGCGTGAGCCTAGGTTATTTAAAAAATAAAGCTAAAACAGATGCTGCATTTAAATATGATGATGGCATTCGCCATTATTATACAGGGGATAAAGCCAAAGAAGACAACGGCCTATGGTTCATTCAAGGACGTATTGATTTCCAAATTAAAATGAATGGTTACCGTATGGAACTTGAAGAGATTGAAGCACAATTACGCCAATCTGATCGAGTGAGAGAAGCTGTTGTAGTGCCAGTATACCGCAATGATAAAGTTGTTCACTTAATTGGTGCTGTTGTTCCAACGCAACACGTTGAAGATGATATGGCTATGACTCACGCATTGAAATCCGAATTGAAATCTCGTTTACCCGAGTATATGATACCGAGAAAATTCGTTTGGATGGATCATTTACCACTTACTTCAAATGGTAAATTAGATCGTAAAGCTATTGCGGAGGTTGTAAACGGATGATTCCATATGGTACGTTTACGTTCTTTTTAATTGCATTTATTGTACTCTTACCAGTGATTATACTCGGATTTTTAGGTAAGCGTAGTTATATATACAACGGCATTAGTACAGCCATTATGATTGTCATTATCTTTGCTTCAGATAAGTATCATTTCTTTGGTACGAAATATATTAGCGTCCAGTTAATATGTTTTATTGTGTATTTAATTTATCAAACAGCGCTGATTATGTTTTACTTTAAATCGAGACAGAAAAATAATACATTTGCAAAATTTACTGTAATTATGGTTCTGTCTATCTTGCCATTAGCAGTGGTTAAAATATTGCAAAGCTCTTGGCTAGGTGGTCATCAAATTCATTTCCATGAACATAAATTAATTGAATTTGTAGGGTTCTTAGGTATTTCTTATGTAACTTTTAAAAGTGTTCAATTAATTATGGAAATTCGAGATGGCTCGATTAAAGAAATAAAAGTTGGCAAGTTAATGCAATTTATTTCATTCTTCCCAACGGTATCATCTGGTCCAATCGACCGTTACAAACGTTACGTGAAAGATGATAAGAAGATTCCAACAGGTGAGCAATATCGTGAGTTGATTTTAAAAGCGATTCATATGATAATGTTAGGGTTCCTATATAAATACATTATTGCGCATTTAATTCAATTCTATGCGATTAATCCATTGATGATGGATTTACATGGATTTACGCATAAATGGCTGTATATGTATGCGTATAGTTTCTATCTGTTCTTTGACTTTGCTGGTTACAGTTTATTTGCGGTAGCAGTCAGCTATATCTATGGCATTATGACACCGCCAAACTTTAAACAACCATTTAAAGCTAAAAATATAAAAGACTTCTGGAATAGATGGCATATGTCGCTATCATTCTGGTTTAGAGATTGCATTTACATGCGTGCACTGTTCTACATGTCAAAGAAAAAATTATTAAAAAGTCAATTTGCCATGTCTAATGTAGCCTTTTTCCTAAACTTCTTTATCATGGGTGTCTGGCACGGTTTAGAATTATTCTATATCGTCTATGGTATCTATCATGGTTTAATGTTTATTGGTTACGGCTATTATGAACGCTGGCGCAAGAAACATCCTGCACGTTGGCAAAATGGATTTACAACTGCCTTAAGCATTGTTATCACTTTCCATTTTGTAGCATTTGGATTTTTAATTTTCTCAGGAAAACTGATATAAAAGGAGTAATTAATTATGGAATTTAAAGAACAAGTATTAGATGTATTAGCTGAAGTTGCTGAAAATGATATCGTCAAAGAAAACCCTGATGTAGAAATTTTCGAAGAGGGGATTATTGATTCATTCCAAACTGTAGGACTGTTATTAGAAATTCAAAACAAATTAGGTATTGAAGTTTCAATTATGGATTTTGATCGTGATGAGTGGGCGACACCAAATAAAATTGTGGAAGCATTAGAAGAATTACGATGAAATTAAAACCGTTTTTACCGATTTTAATTAGCGGTGTGATATTTATCATCTTTGTCTTAATGCCGTCAAGCTGGTTTACGGGATTGGTGACAAATAAAACACTGGCAAATAATAGACTTGCTTCAACGGATCAAGTGCTTAAAGGTACGCTCATTCAAAACAAATTATTTAAATCAAACGATTATTACCCAATTTATGGTTCAAGTGAACTCAACAAAGAAGATCCATTTAATCCAGGTATTGCACTTAATGGTCGTAAAGGGACTAAACCTGCATATTTACTTGGAACGGGTGGTTCAACAGACTTGATTAACGCTGTTGAGTTAGCAGCACAATACGATCAACTAAAAGGTAAAAAAATTAGTTTAATTATTTCACCGCAATGGTTCACTGATCATGGTTTAACAAATAAGAACTATGATGGACGTATGTCTGCGAACCAAATCGATCAATTGTTCAAGCAATCTAAAATGCCAGCTGAGTTGAAACAACGCTACGCGAAACGGTTATTACAATTTAAGCATGCTAAAAATAAAGCATTTTTAAAACAACTAGCAAAACACCCAGATCAAGATCATGGCAATTATATTTCTCAATTCAAAGGTGAGCAAATCAAAAAGATTGAAGCAATCAAATTATACTTTGGTTTCGACAAATCACCGTTGTCACATGTTGAACCAGTGACATCACCGAATGCTTCTTGGAACGAGATGAATCGCAAAGCGACAAAAATTGCAATCGATCATTCGAAATCCAATAAATATGGCATTAAAGATGAATATTGGAAACTAATTAAGGAAAATAGACGTAAAGTAAGACGTGATTGGGAGTTTAATATTAATTCTCCAGAATTTAACGACTTAAAATTACTTGTAGATACGATGCGTGAAGCAGGTGCAGATGTTCAATACGTCAGCATCCCTGCCAATGGAAAATGGTACGATCATATCGGTATTCCACATGAACGTCGTCAACCTGTTTACAACAAAATTCGTGAAACAGTAATTAATAATGGTGGTCAATTGTATGATATGACGGACAAAGAATATGCGAAACATTACATTACTGATGCCGTTCATATAGGATGGAAAGGCTGGGTCGACATGGATAGACAAATCGACAAGCATATGAGAGCACCTTACAAAGCACCACATAAACCGCATCACGATGATCAAGATCATCAATAAATATAAGTAAGATGTATTGAATATAACAATAGCACAAAGACGGTTTTTAATTTCAAATCGTCTTTGTGCTATTTATTTTGGGATTTATGTTCCATATTGTCATTTTTTAGAGATTTATATCTCAGTATTTTGGTTCTTGAATGTTATACATTTTATCTCTGTGACTACAAATGAAAAAACTAGAGCGCGTAGGGGCTCTAGTGATATATATATATTATAGATATCTAGAATACTTGTTCCACTTCAATTACACCTGGAACTTCTTCATGTAATGCTCGTTCAATACCTGCTTTTAATGTAATTGTTGAACTTGGGCAAGTGCCGCAAGCACCATGTAGTTGTAATTTAACAATACCGTCTTCTACATCGACTAATGTACAGTCGCCGCCATCACGTAAGAGAAACGGGCGTAAACGTTCAATAACTTCAGCTACTTGATCAAACATTGTTGCATTCTCAGTTGGCATGAGAGATGACTCCTTTCAAGTATATTACTTCATATTTAGATTGTTATTCTATTATAATGGATAGTGAAAGAAAAATCTATCAACTCAACGGGGGATTTTTTATATGACAAAGGTGAGTGTTGTCGTTTATGGGGCAGATGTGGTATGCGCAAGTTGTGTCAATGCGCCAACATCTAAAAATACGTATGAATGGTTACAACCATTATTAAAAAGAAAATATCCGCAAATTGACTTTCAATTCACATATATCGATTTTGAACACCAAACAGAAAATTTAACGGATCATGATGTGCAATTTATTGAACAATTGCAAGAGGATGAATTATTTTATCCTCTTGTGACGATGAATGATGCGTATGTAGCTGATGGCTATATACAAACAAAACAAGTCACAAATTTTGTAGATAATCATATTATGGATACAAAATAATATGTAGGGAGCGGGACAGCATTCATTATGAATCCGTAGTCTCGCTCCCGCAAGGTTGACAGGATTGAAAATACGCTGATACCAAGTTTTTTCAATCCTGTCAATTACTGTCAATATAGAGTTCGTAACCTAAAATATAATGATGTCCAAGACTTTATATTGAATAATTTTATTAACCATTATGGTATTTGTAGAGCCATAAGACACCTGATTTTAAAATAGCAGCAAGACGTCCGGTCACGGTACGATCCATGATATAGGCGAAACCTTGCTTTTCACCTAAAGAACCAAGGAAACCTTGTACTTTTAATTCTGGCATTTTATCTGGAAGCGCTTCGTTTGCCCATTGTTTTTTTAAGACATCGGCTATTTGATCGCCTTGAAGTTCTGCAAGTTGTGCACTTGGTGCGTGAGGTAAATCTGCACAGTCACCAACTACAAATACATTCGTATATGTAGGAATTTGATGATATTGATTTACAATCACGCGACCACTGCGATTAATATCTATCGGTAAATTTCTGACAATCTCAACAGGTTGGATACCAGCCGTCCATACTACTAAGTCGACGTCTTCAGGCTGTCCATTGTTATATATTTTACCGGGTTCAACACCATCAATTGTCGAATTTGGTACCACCGTTACATCGTGCTTTTTGAACCAAGTTGCAATATAATTGCTTAGTTTTTCCGGGAAATTTCTTAAAATACGTTCTCCACGGTCATATAAGATAATCTGAATGTCTTTTCGACTTTCTCTCAATTCGCTTGCTAACTCAATCCCGCTTAAGCCTGCACCAACGATACCAACTTTGGAACCAGCAGGCAGTTCGCTGATTTTATGAAATGTTTCACGAGCTTTAGATAATGTTTGGATACTATACGTATAGTCGTCAGCGCCGGGAACATTATGATATTTATCTTCACAGCCAAGTCCAATCACTAATTCATCGTAATCGACTTTTGTTTGACCGACCGAAATGATTTGGTCATCTAAGTTAATATCTGTAATTTCCCCATAAATGGTATTAATCCGCTCTGATTCTGGAAAATTCATGCGAACATCTGTATCAGACTTTGTGCCGGCTGCCAATGCATAAAATTCTGGCTTAAGGCCATGATAAGGCATGCGGTCGACTAACGTTAATGTATAGTCAGCCGGTAATGCATTTGGTAAAATGTGCGACATAATACGCATATTACCGTAGCCGCCACCTAGTAATACTAAATTTTTCATAAATATACCCCTTTGATATGAAATCATTGTCACACATCACTCATATTTTCTTAAACTGATGTTATATTAATTGAGTGAAAAACTGTGTAAACTGCATTTACGATAACAAAACATCAATTTCCCCAAAAAATTGAAGTATTTTTATTTATGTGCTTATTATATCTTGTTTTTTTGATGACTACAAACAAATTTACGACTGGGCACAATCATATTGTAAACGTTTTATTGGAGTGCATATAAAAATCAAGATAATGAGCTGGCCGTATGCATATAGAAAGTATATTTGCTATAATAATATGACTAAAATGATTGAGAGGGTGTACTATGAATCCAATCGTGGAATTTTGTATTTCCAATATGGCACGTGGTGGACAATATGTATACGATCAACTTGAAGAGGACCCTGATGTCGATGTGTTAGAATATGGTTGTCTACAAAATTGTGGTATCTGTTCATCCGGGTTGTATGCATTGGTTAATGGTGATATTGTTGAAGGTGAAACGCCAACTGAGTTATTAAATAATATATATAAACATATAGAAGAAACATGGATTTTTTAGGAGGTCATGATGATGAGTACTGTAACTTTAACAGAAGCTGCTGCTTATGAAGTCAAAGATATGTTGAAAAGTAATGATATGGAAGACGGTTATTTAAAAATTAAAGTTAATGGTGGTGGATGTACTGGTTTAACGTATGGTATGTCTGCAGAAGAAACAGCAGGGGATAACGACGAAGTGTTAGAGTTCTATGGTTTAAAAGTACTCGTAGATAAAGATGATGCGCCGGTGTTAAAAGGGACAACAATCGATTTTAAACAGTCACTCATGGGTGGTGGTTTCCAAATCGATAATCCTAATGCGATTGCATCTTGTGGCTGTGGCAGTTCATTTAAAACAGCCAAAGTTTCAGGTACACCAGAAGAATGTTAATCACGTGTAGTTAAATATAAATTGAATTAAATATGTTAGAAAACCTTATGAGTCTCTCATAGGGTTTTTTTGTTTTCCCAAAAAAGAGTATAAAAAATAAAAATTATATAGAATTTTTTGGGAAACAATAAATTTTGCGTTAAATATCAATCGACATTGATAATCATTATCAATTAATGTAAGATAAAAGTGTAAATATCATTTTAAATCATAAAATAACTATAGGAGGAAAAAGGTATTTGGCAAATTATCTAATAAATCATGAAAAAGATAGAGATGAAGCGTTGATATTATTTCCCTTCGCAGGTGGGGGGGCGAATATTTATCGACATTGGAGTGATTATTTTCCGGCAACCAATGTGATGCGAGTGCTTTATCCAGGCAGAGAAAGTCGGTTTAGCGAAACGCCCATTTCCGAAATTAGTGAGTTAGTTCAAGAAATTTATGATGAATTAGTCCAAACATTTAATTTTGAACAAGACTATTATTTATTTGGCCATAGTATGGGAACTAAAATTGTTTATGAACTTGCATTAAAAATTAAACATAGCGGTTTAAATAATCCTAAGGCAGTGATTATTTCGGCGGGTAGAGCACCGTGTTTTAAAGAACCTGATCCTATATATCATCTTGATGATGCAGGTTTTAAACAGGGCTTGCAAGACTATGGTGGTACACCAAAAGAAGTATTAGAAAATGATAATTTAATCAAAATGTTTTTACCGATGCTAAGAGCCGACTTTGTCATTGATGAAGAATACCAAGATATGAATAAAGAACCCTTAGATAGTCCTATTTTGGCGTTGATGGGTACCTCAGATGAACAAATGACGCTAGAAGAGTTACTAGAATGGGAGCAATACACAACCAAATCATTTAGATGGGAATATGTAGAGGGTGGACATATGTTTATTAACGGTAATTCCGAAGAAGCCATCAATAAGATAAAGGCATATTTAAATGAAATATAAAATATATGAGCTAAATGATAACATGCACAATTTATCACAACGCATCATGCAACATTTGTTAAATGGTTATTCGGTGATTGTTATTGGTAGGACTGACAGAGTTAACAAGTGCGGTAATCAATCCAGTTTTTTAACAAAATCACAGCTTGCTAAACTAAAAAATTTAAAAAGAAAAAGCGACAAAGTGAATTATATTTATAGTCATGCACTTGTGAATTTGTTTTATCAATATCTATTGACGTGTGAGTTAACTGACTTGGTCTATCAATACACAAGCTACAAAAAGCCTTATATAGAAAATGCTTATAATATTCGCTTTAATATTTCGCATACTGAAGGTTGCTGTGTGGTTGCGTTTTCAATGGTTGATATTGGTGTAGATGTTGAAAATATAACAAGACAAATTGACTTCAAAGATATTATTGACTGTTATTTTAATGTGCACGAAGCGTTATATATTAGCGATAATCCGTATCATTTCTTTCAGTGTTGGGTTGCCAAGGAAGCATATTTAAAATGTATTGGTACAGGTTTGATGGAAGGATTGGATTATGTAGAAGTTCAAAAACGTTCAGGCAATCATTTTATAATATACAACAATAAAGATACAACAAAATCCATTGTGAGAATGGAAGATATAGATTCAAAATTTATTTTAGGTATTTCAATGATGGAGGTTCCAAAATGAAAAGGACAAAGAGAGAACAACTAGAAATATTTTATGATGAACAAGTTTGGGATCATCAAACACTAGATGAATTTATCCAAGAAAAAGTAAGACAGTACCCAGAAAAGATTGCACTTATAGATCGTGAGTTTGAATTTACATATCAAGAAATGTATGACGAGATAAATCATTTTGCGTATAAATTTTATCAGGATGGCATTAAACCGGACGATAAAGTGTTAATCCAGTTACCAAACTGCTTCGAATTTATTTTCGTCTTATTCGCATTATTTAAAATAGGAGCGATACCTGTATTAGCTTTAGCGACACATCGAAAAGTTGAGATCAAAGGTGTTTTGGAAGCGTCTGGTGCGGTAGCATATATAGCTAAAGATAAGTATTTAGGCTTTTCATATTCACAGCTGATTAATGAAATAGAAGGTGAACTAGGTTGTCAGATTAATCAATATATTCTTGGAAATTCCAAGCAATATAAAAATTTTTATTCCGTAAATCGTAATGATTATGACTATCGCTATTCAGAGGAATTAATCAAGCCATCTTATAATAATACTGCATTATTGTTACTTTCAGGCGGTACGACAGGTATACCTAAACTTATACCTCGTAGACATTGTGACTATATTTATGTTGCCAAACAATGTGCACAAAGATGTGGCTTAGATGAACATTCGACTTACTTAGTTGCTTTGCCTATCGCACATAATTTTCCTTTAGGTTGTCCAGGAATCATTGGAACATTAGCGGTCGGTGGCACAATAGTGATTTGTAGTGTTACGAGCCCTGATGAAATTTTCCCGTTGATAGATGAACAAGATATTACTCATTTAGCGCTTGTACCATCATTGGCGAAAATGTGTCTTGACTATCAAAAAGATAACGATGAAGATGATATCAGTTCTCTCAAATTAATTCAGGTGGGAGGTGCATTATTAGATTCATTTACTGCGCAAAAAATTGAAGAACAATTTGAGTGTAAATTACAACAAGTATACGGTATTGCAGAAGGATTAATTTGTATGACTGATAAGCAAGATGGCAATGAAGTCACTTATCACACACAAGGGACACCTATTTCTGAATATGACGAAATTAAAATATTAGATGATAGTGGAAAAGAAGTGCAGCAAGGTGAATATGGCGAGCTTTACGTCAGAGGCCCCTATACAATATATAACTATGAACATGCGCCACACATAAAATGTGTAGATGATGACATGTATTTTATGACAGGAGATAAAGTGAAGCAACAACCTGATGGAAACTTTAAAGTTGTTGGGCGTATCAAAGAGATGATTAATAAATCAGGTGAGAAAATTTTACCTAATGAATTAGAAGATGTCATTTTAGGCCATCCTAATGTTGACGAAGTCAAAGTAATAGGAGTACCAGATGAGGTTGTAGGTGAGAAAATTTGTGTCTGCATTAAAGAGGATACAAATATCAATCTTAATGAACTGAGAAATTATCTACAACAACAAGGTATAGCAAATTTTAAATTGCCCGATTTAATAAAAAAAGTACCCGTATGGCCTTTAACTACATTTGGGAAAATTGATGTTAATAGATTAAAAGAATGAGTTAAATAAGACATGGAGGTTTATAGTAATGGAAGTGCTTTTTTCGAAAGATAAAATAAAACAGCTTATTAAGTCTTGGTTAACTGAAAAAACAAATCTTACACACATTGATGCGCACGAAAATCTTATTAATTTAGGCGTTCATTCAATAGATATCATGGCATTAGTCAGTAAATTGCGACGAGAAGGTTTAAGGATAAAATTTTCTCAATTAATAGAAAAACCTACATTTAGCCAGTGGATGTTACTTGTTGACAACAGTAAATTTAAAAAGAAAAAAAGTACTGTTCATCATTCAATAGAAGCGGTTGATAACTATCAGCCATTTCCATTAACAGATGTACAAAGTGCGTATTTAATTGGTAGAGAACAGGATCAAGTGTTGGGTGGCGTTGGCTGTCATGCATACTTTGAAATTATAGGGCATCAAGTGGATATAGAAAAATTAAATCAAGCATGGAATGAGCTACAACGTATTCACCCTATGTTACGCTGCCGATTTATTGATAACCATCAACAACAATTTCTGAAAGAACCAATCAAAAAACGCATCGATATAATCGAATTAGATAACTTAGATGAAACGCAACTATCAGTGGAATTAGCAAAATATAGAACAGAACTATCCCACAAAAAATTAGATGTTTATCGTGGAGAAGTGGCAAGCTTAACTGCTTTTATATTGCCACAGCAAAAGGTGCAAATAAGTTTAAATATCGATTTATTGGTAGCAGATGTTTTAAGTATCAGTATGATCATAAAACAATTAGCGCATTTATATCATGGTCATACTGTAAGTGAAGAACAAATCACGTTTAAGACATATTTGGAACAAAAGCAGATAGATGATGAACAAGTAGAACAAGATAAAACATTTTGGTCACACAAAATAGATGAATTGCAGTTGAATCCTATTCAATTACCCATTTTAAAAAAGCCAGAATTGGTAGAACAGGTAAAAGTATCAAGACATAAAAGAATAATTGAAAATAAGGTATGGGAAAAAATTAAAGAGAACGCAAAGCGATTTGACACAACGCCATCTATTGTTTTACTTACATGCTATATGTTGACACTAGAGAAATGGAGCAATCAAGAAGGCTTTTATGTCAATATTCCGTTGTTTAATAGAGAAAGTGATACAAAAGATGTAACGCATATAGTAGCAGATTTTACAAATCTGTTATTAGTTGAACATATACCTCATAAAAATGAACGCTTTGCGAATACGTTACAAAGAGTAAAGCAAACGTTTATTGAGAATGTATCCCATTCTGATTATAGCGGTGTACAAGTACAACGTGATGTTTCAAAAAAATATGGAGAAAGTATAAATATCGCCCCAGTCGTATTCGCATGTAATATTGATTATGAACTTGAAAACGATGAGACAAGACAAACATTTGGAGAAATATCGTATATGGTTTCTCAAACACCAGGCGTGTGGTTAGATTTTCAATCTTATCTTGTTAAAGGCGACTTGCATTTATGCTGGGACAAGGTGGATGATTTGCTAACAGATACAACGGTTGATGCGATGTTAGATGACTATCGTCGTTTGCTCGCATCATTAACAGATGTTGATAATTGGAATAAGACGAACGACATATTAAGCGAATATGTGGAAGACATACAGCTATCAGACTTGAAACAACCTAATGCAATGCTATATGAAGGTTTCGTGCGAAATTATCAGCAGACACCAGACAATATTGCATTAATAGCTTCAGATGATGGTAAACGTATGACTTACGGTGAATTATTTGACAAAGCCATGTCCGTTAAACAGATGTTAGAAGATATTGGCGTTAAGCCCCATGATTATGTGGGGATTACATTACCTAGAGGAATCGACCAAGTGGTGTCAATTCTCGGTGTGTTATTTGCCGGCGCTGCTTATGTACCGATTGGTATTCAGCAACCTAGTGATCGGAGAGACAAGATTTATAAGCAGGTAGGGATAGATGTCATTATTAGCAATACCAAATATATTGAGTCATGTTCATTAAGAAGTAGTCATAAAAAAATGATTGATGTTAATTTAACTACAAAGCCAAAAGATTGCAAGATTAAGTCTGTTAGTGCGAATAGCTCTGCATATGTCATTATGACGTCGGGTTCAACAGGTGTACCTAAGGGTGTTGAAATTACCCATAATAATGC
The DNA here is from genome assembly GCF_001836955.1 of Staphylococcus sp. HMSC063A07. Classification (NCBI taxonomy): domain Bacteria; kingdom Bacillati; phylum Bacillota; class Bacilli; order Caryophanales; family Staphylococcaceae; genus Staphylococcus; species Staphylococcus sp. HMSC063A07. Next base: position 318,357 of record NZ_KV830932.1, on the reverse strand, counting down.
AATGAATACAATACTTGATATTAATTGTAAGTATCATATCACCAATGAAGATACATTATTGATGGTGTCATCAATAGACTTTGATTTATCTGTTTACGACATATTTGGGATATTAGATGCAGGTGGCACGCTAATCCTCACAACCGAAGAGAATTTTAAAGATGCTAATAAATGGCTAGAAATCATTCATAAATATAATGTGACAGTTTGGGATTCTGTGCCTATTCTGTTTGATATGCTTGTTACCATGGCAGAAGGTAAAAATGAACATCTTCCTTTAAGTAAAGTATTACTGTCAGGAGATTGGATAGATTTAAACTTGCCACAGCGGTTTTACGAACGTTCAATGTCAGATAGTTTAGTCGTTGCGATGGGTGGTGCAACGGAAGCATCCATTTGGTCTAACCATATCGATGTTCCACATCAACTTCCTATTGACTGGATTTCGATACCATATGGAACAGCACTCAAAGGGCAAATGTATAAAGTAGTAGATAAATTTGATAGAGTATGCCCTAATAATGTAGTTGGAGAATTACATATTGGTGGACTTGGCGTGGCTAAAGGTTATATTGGTGACCAACAGCTAACTGAAGAAAAATTCTACTATGATAACAATCATGTTAAGTGGTATCGAACAGGTGACCAAGGTCGTATTTGGAATGATGGCACGATTGAATTTTTAGGTAGAATTGATAATCAAGTAAAAATCAAAGGGCATAGAATTGAAATCGGTGAAATTGAAAAAGCAATCTCAAACGCTATAGACATTAGTAAAGTGAAGGTTATTAAAACTAATAATGCACTTTCAGCATTTATTATTCCTAAAAGTCATACAACCATCTTAAATGATGAAAATGGTATTAAAGATATACCTCAAACATTATCTAGAATGAATAACATGATCTATCACGTATTAATGAAAATGTTTGAGAATTTAAATGCATTAGATAGCTTAAATTATCGTTCGTTTGAGACTATTTTAACAACATTAAACGTTCATAAAAAGTACGAGTCTATAGTGAACAAATGGCTAAATAGACTTATAGCTAAAGGCTATATTAATGAACAAGATGGCAAATACAAGCGTACATCTAAAGTAGATAATGCTTATCAATACCCTGATGAAAACAAATCCATCATCAAATTTTTAAATAAATTAGAAAAATATTTACCTAAACTGATTACTGGAGAACTGAATCCTATTGAGCTGTTCTATCAGCAAGAACCAGAGTTAGCACCATCTAAACTTGCAGAACTAATGCCTTGGAATATGGCGATACAAGACTATTTGTTCAAAACTATCCAAGAATTAAACAATCAATCGATAAATGTCTTAGAGTTTGAGACAAGAAACAGCGCATTAAGCAGTGACCTTGTGCATCAAATCAATCATAAAGGCAAAGATTACCATTATTTAGATGAATCAAAATTATTAAATCGGGAGTATATTGATCATGACATTGGAATCGAAGTAAAAAACGACTTTGAGCAGCTAAAAGATCACCATTATGATGTGATTATTGCTGTTAACGCGCTTCATAGAAGTTTTAATATACAACAGCAGTTGATGAAACTTAAATCTAAGTTGAAACCAGATGGACATATAATTATTGTTGAACCTAATCTAAGTTTATTTATTGAACAAATTACGGTTGATATATTAAATGCTTATATTGGTGATTATAAGGGGAAATTAACTAGACGAGATTGGCAAAACATGTTTACTGAAAATAACTTTGATTGTCAGCGTATACAACAAGTTGGTAATGATAGGGTTTATGCTAATATTTATTGCATTTCTCCAACTGATATAACATCTGAATATATTACATCTCAACTGACGCATGTTATACCGAATTATATGATTCCAGCGCATATTTATTTCTTAAATGTATTTCCATTAAATAAAAATGGTAAAATTGATCAGAAAAAATTAAGTCAGTTAGCTCGTAAACAAAGAAACAGTGATTCCAGCGTTAAAGCTAACAACTTAACTCATATGGAACAAAAGATACTAAATATATGGCGTGCAGAGTTTAACGATTACACTATTAACAGCGATTCAAATTTTTATAACATTGGTGGCGATTCACTAATTGCTACACATATAGCTAAAGAAATAGAAACCGCATTTCATATAAATTTTACTATTAAAGATGCCATGGAAAACACAACAATCAAAGCGCAGGCTGCACAAGTTGAGAAGAATAAGAACCAAGTGCATACAGATGAAACCATCGAATTTCAAACTAATCCAGCAAAAGAAAATGAACCGTTTTCCTTAACTGATGTTCAATATTCTTACTTCATAGGCAGGAAAAAAGAATTAAGCCACCATAATGTATCGACGCATTGCTATTTCGAAATTAATGCTACGAATATTGAATTAGAACGACTAGAAAGAGCATGGAACAAGCTAATCCATAGCCACGGCATGATGCGAGCAATAATTACTGATGATGGCTTACAGCAAATATTAAGCGAAGTGCCATATTATAAATTTAAAACGAACCATCTTGAAAATAAAAATTCACAACAGCAACAAAGTTCGTTGTTGGAAATTAGAAATAGATTGTCTCATCAAGTATTAGATATCAATCAATGGCCCATTTTTAATATTGAAGTATCTATTTTATCTGACAGAGAAGTTAGACTGCATATTAGTTTCGACAATTTGATCTTTGATGGTTGGAGTATGTTTACATTGCTAAGTCAATGGAATCAGCTGTATCTTAACAAAGATATAAGCCAACAACTTACAGCGTTAAACTTTAGAGATTATGTATGCTACCTAAATCAACTTAAACAAACAGAGCAATACACCAAAGATAGAGACTATTGGTTAAAACGAGTCGGACACTTTTTAACAGCACCAGAAATACCAACAATGGCTGTATCAAATGATGATGCAAATCAGTTTACAAGAAGAACATATCATGTTGATAAACAAAGTTGGCAAAAGTTAAAAGAAATAGCTAAAGGCATAGAGTTGACGCCAACCTCACTCTTGATCGGTATATATGCTGAAGCGATTAGGAAAGTCAGTCATAACGATAATTTTTCACTTAATATTACGCAATTTAATAGGTTGCCAGTACATCCTAATATTGAACATGTCATAGGTGATTTCACTACATTAACTTTATTAGAAATTAAACATTATGGCAGCACAACATTGTTAGATCGCTTTAAATATGTTCAGAAACAGCTCGTCAAAGATTTAGAACATCATCTGTATTCCGGTGTTGAATTTCAACGAGATTTAAGAAAATATTGTGAAATTAATGACTATATACTCATGCCGTTTGTATTTACAAGTGGTCTAGGTATACATGCACTTAATAGCCAAAACTTACTAGGAGAAATTGTTTACAATATTAGTCAAACGCCTCAGGTTTGGTTAGACAATCAAGTGATTGAACGAGATGGTGGTTTAGACATTTATTGGGATAGTGTAGATCACCGCATAGGTACAGACAACCTTGATAAAATGTTTGATTATTTTATTAAGATGATACTTGAGATTGCGCATAATAAAAATGTTCTAAATCATGAATTAAACGTAAGTGATAGATATGAAGATACTTATTTTACAAAAATAGATTCCGTTTTAGAAAATGATAATCAACTCGAAGTAAGTAGTTTCATAGACGATGTTAAAGATATTTTAACGGATATTGTTAAACAAGAGGTTTCTAACAGTAATAGCAGATTTTTTGAAATTGGTGGTGATTCTCTTAAAGCGATAGAACTTGCCAATAAAATTAGAAACCAATTTAACGTTGAACTCGAACTATCCTTTATATTTACAAATCCTACTGTCGCTGATATTGCAGCTAAAATAGAAGGCTCACAACATATTAATCGTGATGAAGGGGTGTTGTAAATATGAAAAATTGTATTATATGTGGCAGTAGATTTGGTCAATTTTATATAGAGGCGATACGTAAACATGATGATATAAATATTTGTGGGTTGTTAGCAAATGGTAGTCAACGCTCTGTCGACTGTGCTGAATTTTATCAGTTAAATTTATATACGCATATCGATGAGATTCCGAGTCATATTGATTTTGCATGTGTAGCAATTAAATCAGAAGTTCAAGGTGGTCAAGGCAATATTATTGCCAAAAAGCTATTACAAAAAGGGATAGATGTCATATTTGAACAACCTATTTCTGAGAGGGAATATGCGGAGTTATATGGGGTCGCTCGAAAAAATCAACGTTATTTTGCAATTTGCAATTTATATAGTAGATTGCCATCAGTACAAAATTTTATCGAAAATTATCAAATCATAAAAAAGGAACAAGATGTTAAATATATCAATTTCGAATTTGCAACACAGTTATCTTATCCAGTGGCAGAAATACTATGTAAATTATTACCAGCGTTTGTAAATGAACCCCTCCCTGAAAAATTAAATAATGATGGACCGTATCATTTACTTTCGACTAATTTAAATGGTATTCAATTAAATTTAAGTGCGTACAATGAAGTTCGTGATGATATTGACCAATTTATGCGACAGTTATTCAATATAAAAATAGGATTTCAAGGTGGCGAACTAGCATTAACCGATCCGCACGGTAATGTGCAGTGGAGAGAATATATTCATTTTCCAAAAGAACACTTGTTGCCTTATAAATTAAAAGATCATCCACCACTTGGCATGCAAAAAAATAACATAGAAACGATATATTCAAGCTATGAACAAACACAGCAATTAATATTTACAGAACTTTGGACTCGGATGATTTTTGAAGAAATAAATTTATATTTAAACCAAGAATATTACAGTAAAAAATGCTTTAATTCCAAGGCACAGAGCCACATCAATCATGCCATGGCTTGGAAAAAACTTATGCAAGCATTTGGTTATCCACAAAAGACAAAAAATGATTTTTATGCGTACTTTGATGTCAGTCAGTTCAAATATGACATTGCGTCTGATGATGATATAAGTGGTCAACTGCATAGATTAGAACGTGTATGTGCGCTCACCATGCTTTATGTATTAGGTAAGTATTTAGATAAGAAACAGTCTTATATGTTAGATGACATATTTGAAAGATTAGAAGTACATCCTAACAATAAAGACATTATGAGCAGATGGTTGAATTATTTAGTAGATCATTTTTATGTAATTAAAACTATGGATAATGCATATATTTTTGATTATCAAACGCTTACTAAAGATAACGTGCAACATGAATGGAATCATCTTGAGCAGCAATGGATAACATCTATTATGCCAAAGAAAATCTTCCAATATTTTAAAGCACACTTTGAGCATATTGAAGCTATCGTTAGAGGAGATAAACCAGTTAATTTAATTTTATTTGAACATGGAGATATTGACATTGCCAATGCGTTGTATCGCCATACAGCGATTGCACGCTATATTAACACACAAATTGCTTTATACGTTCAAACATGCGCAGAACATAGAAGGCTCAATATATTAGAATTAGGCGCTGGTACAGGTGCAACTACGACGTGCATTTTGAAACAAATCGGGCAGATATTTACGGGGTCGTATCTCTTTACGGATATTTCGCAGTATTTTATCTCGTTGGCAAAAAAACAATTTGTTGATAAAACCTTTATGCGATATCAACTTCTAAATATAGATAACCTTCATCATAGCAAATTAAATGCTTATCAGCCTATAGACATTGTGATCGCAGTGGGTGTTATTAATAACGCGAAGAACTTGAACAGATTACTTAAGTCTGTGCATCAGATTTTAACTAAAGGAGGCAAACTTATCATCGGTGAAGCTTATGGTGAATCGGCACCTATGTTAATTTCTCAAGCATTTATGATGACCGAGCCAACTGATATTAGAAAAAGTAAAAATACAACCTTTCTCACGCTAGATGAATGGTATGAACTATTTAATCAGACGGGATTTAAACTATTAGATAAAAAACCACAACAAAGCGATGAATTAGCATCATTTAAGCAAGCATTATTTATTTTAGAAAAGAGGTAATTATGTATAAAATTGGCCACTTACAATATAAAGTGAAAAATCTTGCACAAGCGATGGAAGCGTTCAAACAGCTAGGGTTTGAAATTGAAAGAGGCGGTGAAAAATCTAAAAATGCATTTATTTGGTTCAATGAGGGTCCCTATATTGAACTTATAGAAATGAATCGCACATTAATGCCATTTGCTTATATTTTTAGATGTATTTATGGCCGTGCAATGAAAGCGCGATGGAAAAAATGGTGTTGTAGTCAGCAAGGATTTATAGATTTTGCCATTGAAGCTCAAAAAGCTAGCTTAAGGTCTATTGCGCACTTTTCAAAAAACAAAACAATATTAAATCAATTTGAAATCAAAGGGAGAAAGGTGATTACGTGGTATAGAAAAAATTTAAAAAACGAAAAGATAGCATTTAGTTATTATCCAATTCTACCTGTAACATTACCGTTTGTGGTTTCAGATTATAGTACGCCACAGAGGCCTTCAAGTACAATTCATTCGAATCAATTCACAGAAATTGATAAGGTTATCTTCGTGTGTCAACCACAAGATTATCAATTGATGTGCCAATTGGTTTGTCATGATGACAAACTTCAATTAAAACAAGGAAATATTACAGAAATTGATAAAGTTATTTTGAAAAATAATCAAAATGAAACGTATCAATTATCTAATAAAATTACCTTAGAAAGGATGTGATAAAGGTGAATTTAGAGCAGCAACTCATTGAGTTATATAAGCAAGGTATAACGCTGTGGACGAAAGACGGTCAATTACATTATAAAAGTAAAAATGCAAAAATAAATGAAAAAATATTAGCATTTTTGAAGCAAAACAAACAGGATATTTTAAAGCTTTTATTAAAACATAGTGACGTTAATTATTATCAAAGTGCAACACGCTTTCTCTTAAAAGACATTCAAAGTGCCTATCTAATAGGGCAACAAAGCAAATTTGGAGATGTATCAAGTCATGTCTATTTTGAAGTCAAATTTCCTAAATTAGACATAGAGCGAGCTAATCAATTATGGAATAAACTCATAAAGAAACATCAAGCTTTGAGGACGATTATTGACTCATGGGAGACACAAACGATATTGTCAGGTGACTTAGATTATAAATTATTAGTAAATAATGAAAATGGTGACAGTCATTTAATACGAGAACAACTTCAAGATAAACAATATGATCCAGCAACATGGCCATTATTTGATATAGGTATTACGCAACGACATGAGCAATCCATACTGCACCTATCGTTTGATTTTTTAATTTTAGATTGGACAAGTATTTGGATATTACTTAAATCGTTTGAAAGTGCCTATTTTAATGAAAATGACGTTATTGATACATCTCAAGACTACGAGCTAAAAGATATATATATGCAAAGCGAATTAACTAAGGCAAGCTCTAAATATTTGGTTGATCAGCAATATTGGTTAAATAAGTTGCCACATTTAGGACAATATCCACAATTACCAATTACTATTGATAATGCCAAAGATTTATTTGTAAGAAATTCATTTGTAGTCAATCGTCAGTCATGGTTAAATTTAAAAACATTTGCACAACAGCATGGATTAACGCCAAATACATTTGTACTAACCGCATTTGCTTGTGTTGTCAATAAGTGGATCGATCAACAGACATTTGTAGTCAATTTAACGACGATGAACCGTAATGAAACATATAAAGATATTGATCATATTGTCGGTGATTTCACCTCTACGAACTTATTATCAATCAATGTTGATGAAAATAGTTCGTTTTTGGAAAACGCTTCAAAGATTCAAGCTACACTATTAGAGGACTTACAGCATAACACTTTTACCGGTGTTGATTTAATTAGAGAGATTAGAAAAACAAATTCAAATCGTCTGTATCCTATTGTTTTTACAAGTTCATTAGGGACTGGAGATATGCACTTTGAGCATTTGAAAATTGGGGATGAAGGCTTAAGTCAATCGCCACAAGTGTTTATGGATTGTCAAATCATGGAAATTAACGGTAAGTTAAACGTTAATATTGATACGAGACAAGGTATTTTTAAAGAAGCATTTATCAATAGGTTTATTATGGATTTAGAACACATGCTCATGAATTATACAACTAGTGAAAGTTTAACTAAGACACTTAGCTTTTGGTATGACACTGAAAGAAAAACAAGTGCGTATCAGCAAATCATGTCACAACAGCAAGACGTCAAACAAATAGATAATAAAACATCTGATGTTCAAGCAGATTTAGTACCCGAATCTTTAAAGCAAGAAATCATCGACCATTGTCAGTCGATATTACAAGTCAATTCACTATCTTATGATGACAATTTTTATAACTTTGGTGCGGATTCACTAGTATTAGCACGACTTTCTACTCAAGTGGTTGAATCGTGTAAAGCACATGATTATGAAACCATCAATTTTGATGGTTTATTACGAAAATTATTAGCCGAACCCACGATTAATATGCTATTCAATGCAATTAATACCAAAATTGCTGAAGTAGAAAATGTGAAGGAGTCGGAAAGTAATCAATCAATCGGGAAGTTGACATTCTTTAAAAAGGAAGGTACGACACTAAAAATACTATTTCATGCTGGTTTAGGAACGATGAATTGTTTGCGTTATTTAATCGATGATTTAAAAGCTATTGATCGCGATGCATTGGCAGGAATTACCATTAACAATCAAGAGCAATATTGTCATATCAATCGTCAAAATCTTGTTAAAAAAATTAGTGAATCCTATGCTGAAATGATTAGTGAAACGGATTATGAATCGATTCATCTTGTAGGATATTGTTCGGGCGGATTGGTGGCGTTAGAAACTGCTAATATTTTAACACTACAAGGCATTGACGTAGAACATGTGACGTTAATTGATACATCGATATCACCTATATCTCAAATAGATGACATCGTGTCAGAAATGGCATATATACAAAATCATTTTATAACAATCTCTGATGTCATTCCTGATATTGAATACAATAAATTAACTCAGAGTATTAAAGAAATGTATAGCAACATAGAACAAGACAAACAATATCATTTATTAGATTTCCTGGAAAATAAATATGGGGAATCAGATCAATTAGTTACACAATTAAAACATTTTTTTGAACGCAAAACATTTGATGAACGATTTAAGATTTATGCGAATGTAATAGAGGAAACAAATGGAGAAACTATTAATGAAGCATTTTTAATGTCTTCTTATCAAGTTCAAATGGCAAGTTGGGAATCCGCACATATGGTGCCCACGACTTACATTGGGGATGTTACGTATTTAAATGCGCAACAAAAAGAAAATAGTTCTTTATTGCCAGCACAAGATAATGATCAATGGGAACAATATTGCATAGGTAATTTTGAACAAAAAAATATTCCAGGTAATCATTACGATTGCGTAGAAGATAAAGATAATGCCACAGCAATAGCAAATTTAATAGCTCATTAGTAAAGGAGTCATTTTTATGAAACAGTTAAACGTTAAAGATTTAATTACAGTAGGTATTTTTACAGCCATTTATTTGGTCGTCTTTTTTGTTACTTTTATGCTAGGTTATATACCGTTTTTAATTCCATTTTTAGGATTAATTTGTCCAATCGTTTGTGGTATACCGTTTATTTTATATGTGATGAAAATTGAAAAATTTGGAATGTTAACACTGACTGGATTTATATTAGGGCTAGCTTTTACCATCATGGGAAGTGGACTAATTATGATTCCAGCTGGATTGATTTGTGGATTGCTTGGTGATTTGATTATGAAACAAGGTGATTACAAAGCTTGGAATAATATTGCATGGGGTTATGCGGTCTTTTCATTATGGATGATGGGCTTTGTGTTGCGTATGTTTTTAGCTAGAGATGCGTATTTTAAAGAGTTAGAACAATCTTATGGGCATGAATATGTGCAAACATTAGCATCTATAACGCCATTATGGACGTTACCAATTATGTTTGTTTTAACAATCGTTGGTGGGCTCTTAGGTGCTTGGTTAGGTAAGAAAATGTTTAGTAAACATTTTAAAAAGGCGGGGCTTATGTGAGTAAAATAAGTTCTTTATTTAAAGATGATAGAACACGGTTAGCACAATTAGACCCTCGAACTAAGATTTTACTGACAATTACTGTGGGCACTATTCTTATTTCAAGTGGGAGTTCACAAAGTATCTTACGTATTACGATTACGTTATGTTCATTGAGCTTGTTACTTTCTATATATAAATACTTAGCTTTTTTAAAGTTTACAATGTTGTTCGTGATACTGATGCTTTTACAAGCTTATGTTGTGCCGTATACACATGGTATGCTGCAGTTTATCTTGTTGGCTTGCGTAGGCATATTTATGAATATGTTGCCTGGTTTCATTGTAGGTTATTTTACATTATATTCAACTAAAGTGAGCGAATTTATAGCCGCTATGGAAAAAATAAAAATGCCACGCAACGTTATTATTCCAATCACTGTTATTTTTCGCTTTTTTCCAACGATTTCAGAAGAGTATAGGAATATTAATCATGCCATGAAAATGCGCGGTATTACGTTAAGACGACATATTTTTAAAAATTTAGAGTATCGTCTCATTCCACTGATTATATCAGTCGTACAAATTGGCAATGATTTATCCTTTGCTGCAATGACACGTGGCATCGATGCACCACACGCAAGGACAAATATATGTACAGTCAAATTTAAGTGGTTAGATATGGTGTTCTTTATTGTTATGTTGGCATTGTGGGTGAATTATTATAAGGAGAAATTAAGTTGATGATTAAATTTGACAACGTATCTTTTACTTATGCTGAAGCAACACATCCAGCACTAAAGCAGTTATCTTTAGAAATCAAACAAGGTGAAGTTGCTATATTTTGTGGGAAGTCAGGCAGCGGTAAATCAACCATAGCAAAATTGATTAATGGCTTAATACCAAAGGTTCAAACGGGTGACATTGAGGGAGACATTTATCTTAATCAACAATCGATGGCTGAATTATCCATGTATGAAATTTCGACCATGGTAGGCAGCGTATTTCAAAATCCTAAAACACAATTCTATAACGTGGATACAACCAGTGAACTGGCTTTTAACCTGGAAAATCAAGGTGTTTCACCAGCTACAATCATGCAGAAAATTGAACAAACCATGGATTATTTTGAGTTAACACATTTATTACAGCGGAATATCTTTGAGTTGTCTGGAGGCGAAAAGCAGATGATTGCATGTGCTTCCGTGCTAATTAGTAAGCCAGAAATCGTCGTCTTGGATGAGCCTTCTTCCAATTTAGATATGTATAGTATTAAAAAGCTTCAGCAGATGATACGTTATTTGAAGCAACAAGGGACGACGGTAATCATTATAGATCATCGTCTCGATTATGCGCTTGATTTGGCTGACAATATCTATTATATCGATAGCGGACAATTGCAACAGTGTTTTACGGTGAATGATTTTCGTGCGCTCGAACAACAACAGTATGAAACAATGGGATTAAGATATCAAGCCTGTCCAGTAAAAAACGATATGCCTCATAACGATAATCAACCGTCAATACACATTAAAGATTTCAGCTATGGTTACAACAAATGGAGACAAACTAAACAACTAAATATTGCAGATTTCAGCATACCTGAACATGAAATGATTGCCATAATTGGTGATAATGGTAGTGGAAAGTCCACCTTTGCACGTTGTTTTTGTGGTTTAGCAAAGGGATTCAAAGGAAGTGTCTCATGGCAACAATGTCATGCAAAAAGGAAACAATTATTAAAGCATAGCTATATGGTATTTCAAGATGTCAACACACAATTGTTTACAGAAAGTGTTGACCAAGAAATGAAACTACTCAATCAAGATATAGAAGAAACACATGTTAATGCTATTTTGAAACACATGAATTTATTGGCTAAAAAAGAGGCGCATCCACGCTCATTGTCTGGTGGTGAAAAGCAACGTGTTGCGATAGCGACCGCGCTTATCAGCAATAAAGATTTTATTATTTTTGATGAGCCAACGTCAGGTTTAGATTTATATCACATGAAGCAAGTCGCACAGAATATTCAGACGGTCCATGCGCAAGGTAAGCGCGTTTTTGTTATCACGCATGATTATGCTTTGATTTTAGAATTATGCAGTTATGTCATGCATTTTGCAGCTGGACAAGTCATAGATCATTATCCATTAGATCATGCAGGTCATGATAAATTGGCATCATATTTCCAAGTATTATGAGGTAAAAGAAAGGAGTAACAAACATGACAAATCGCTCACATTGGTTCACATCTTTATTGAATTTCGGTAAAGATAGTAAAGGAAAAATTGTGTTATCGGTCTTGTTATCCATCTTGAGTGTGTTTTCAGGTTTAGTTCCATATTGGGCAGTCTATCGAATTATTCTGTATGTGGTAGCTGGGCATAAAGAAATACACAACGTATTATTTTACATTGGCATAGCGCTTTTAGCCTATGTATTACAAGTTATCTTTTTCGGTTGTTCTACCATGCTGTCCCATGTAACAGCTTATGACATATTGTCAACAATTAGAAAAAGATTGGCACAGAAACTTATGCGATTACCACTCGGTGTTGTGGAAGCGAAAAAAATCGGTGAACTTAAGAGCATTATGGTAGACAAAGTTGAAACAATCGAATTACCTCTAGCACATATTATTCCTGAAGTCATTGGCAACTTATTATTATCACTCGCGATTTTTGTTTGTATGATTGTCATTGATTGGCGGATGGCATGTGCAATGCTCATTACAATTCCGATATCATTTTTTGCATTTAAAAAGTTAATGTCTGGCTTTAATGATACGTATGCTGCACAAATGGCATCAAATAATTATATGAATAGTTCAATTGTAGAATATATCGAAGGTATTGAGGTAATTAAGACATTTAATCAATCGCAAAAGTCTTATCAAAAATATAAAGATGCCGTCAATGATTATAAGACACATACATTAAATTGGTTTAAACAAACATGGGGTTATATGAATTTAGGTGCCAGCATCTTACCATCAACCTTTTTAGGGGTCTTACCTATGGGGATGTATCTGGTGGCCATACATCAATTAGATCAAGCATCATTTTTCTTATGTTTAGTGTTATCTTTAGGTGTCGTTGCACCAATTAAGAACTTCACTAATTATGTGAATCAATTAAAGTCGATTCAATATGCAATTTCTGAAGTACAAACAATTTTAGATTTAGAAGAATTAAGTCAACCCGAACAATTTCAACAGCCTAAAAATACCAATATTACGTTTAATGATGTCGGTTTTTCTTATACAGGTGAAAGTGAAGACCTTGTTTTTGATCACTTAAACTTTACAATTCCTAGCCAGACCTTTACCGCTATAGTTGGTCCTTCTGGAACTGGGAAATCCACGATTGCTAAATTATTATTGAGATTTTGGGATGTAACCCGTGGTGACATTTTAATAGGAGATGCCAACATTAAAAATATCAGCCCTAAACAATTGAATGATTTAGTCGGTTTTGTTGGTCAAGATAACTTTTTATTAAACTTAACCTTTAAAGAAAATATTAAATTAGGACGCCCTGAAGCATCAGATCAAGATGTTATTGCTGCTGCTAAACAAGCACAATGTCATGATTTTATTCAACAGTTACCTCAAGGCTATGATACATATGTGGGTGCTGTTGGTGATAAATTATCAGGTGGAGAAAAACAACGTGTGACGATTGCACGTATGATTTTGAAAGATGCACCTATCATCGTTCTAGATGAAGCAACAGCTTATGTAGATCCAGACAATGAACAAAAGATTCAAAGTGCTTTAAATGCATTAACACACAATAAAACGTTAATTGTGATTGCACATCGTTTATCAACGATTAAACAAGCAGATCAAATCATAGTGTTAGATCAACATCGTATTGCTGAGCAAGGTACACATGAAGCGTTGCTTAAAAATCAAGGTACATATCACAAAATGTGGACGATTCATAGAGGTGTTAAAGACTGGGGCGTCACGTCGTAGTGATAGACGATAAGGAGGATTCCGATGTTTCAAATAACCAATAAAATTTTAAAATGGACTGCACCCTTCAAAGCTCGAATGATTTTAGGATTTGTCATGTCATTTCTGAATGCAATTTTTATTGCAATGCCTATCTTCTTAGCTGCCAATGTGTTTAATCGCATGTTAACACATCAAGATATTGAAAGTAATGAAATATTTTTGGTACTTGGTGTCATGATTGTATTAGTGTTGGCACGTTTCATCACTGCGTATGCGAAAAATAGGTTACAAGAGAGTATTGCCTACGAAATGAGTGCTACAGAGAGATTAACCATTGGTGAAAAATTAAAAAATGTGCGTTTAGGATATTTTGAGCGTAATCATTCGAATGAGCTCTCAACAACCGTAACTTCAGATTTAACATTTTTAGAAAACTATGCCATGAAAATGGTTGATATAGTGGTGAATGGATATATCCTAATCACGGTACTTATTCTATCATTAGCCGTTGTCTCATGGCAGGTTGCGTTGGTTGCACTTTGCGGTGTCTTGCTATCATTACTGAGTATTTATGTCTTAGAAAAAATAAGTCATCGTAATGCACCGAAATATCACTATGCACAAAATCAGCTTGTTGAGAAGGTGTTAGAAGTTGTAAGAGGTATTCAAGTTATTAAAGCTTTTTCTAAAGAAGATACGAGTTTAAATAGCTTCAATCGTGCTGTTGACGATAGTAAGCGTACAAATTCTAAAATAGAACTGCAATATACACCGTTTAATTTACTTCACTTATTAAGTTTAAAAATTGTTTCAGTACTTATTGTGCTTGTCGCAACTTTATTATATTTTAACCATACAATTGAACTACCGATGCTCATTATGATGGCTATATTTTCATTTGTCATCTTTGATAGTGTAGAGCATATTAATAATGCAGCACATGTGTTAGAAATTATTGATGTGACACTGGATGATATCGCCGAGATAAAAACGGCTCCAGAGCTCAATGAAACTGCAACGAACCAAAATATTACCAACTATAATATAGCCTTTGATCATGTAAGCTTTGCCTATGAGCAACAATCCGTTATTAAAGATGTGACATTTAACATTGATGCACAAACGTCAACAGCGATTATTGGACCATCTGGAAGTGGTAAGTCAACACTGTGTCATTTGCTGTTAAGATTTTACGATGTCGATGAAGGTAGTATACGTATTGGTGACGTAGATATTAGAGTTATGACACTAAGCACATTGATGTCACATATTAGTGCAGTTTTTCAAAAAGTTTACTTGTTTAATGATACTATCGAAAACAATATTTTATTTGGGAAACCTCATGCGACACAAGAAGAAGTGGTTGAAGCAGCGAAACAGGCCTGTTGTCATGATTTTATCATGTCTTTACCTCAAGGCTATCAAACCGTTGTCAACGAAAAAGGAAATAATCTTTCAGGTGGTGAAAAACAACGCATCTCTATTGCCAGAGCCATTCTAAAAGATGCACCTATCATTATTCTTGATGAAGCAACAGCGAGTATTGATCCTGAAAATGAACATCTGATTCAACAAGCGATTGATGAACTGAGCAAAGGGAAAACGGTTATTACGATTGCACACAAATTAGGAACAATTAAAAATGCAGACCAAATCGTGGTGTTACAACAAGGAGAAATCTGTCAACTTGGTCAGCATGATACACTTGCAAATGAAGCAGGTATGTATCAAGACTTTTTAGCTATTAAAAGTGAATCGGAAGGTTGGAAATTATAAATGGTACAATGTATTGGTATTATCGGAGGCAATGGTGTAATAGGGTATAAGCTTGCGACATTATTAGCAAACCACCAGAATATCAACGTTATTATTACTTCTAGACAACTACGACCTCAACATGAGTTACCACAACATGTTACATTTACAACCGTTCATTTAGAGCGTGAGGATGAAATCATATCATTGATACGTCGATGTGATTTGATTATAAATTGCACTGGAAAGGCAATCAGACAATTATTACGATATTGTTTCACATATCACACGCACTATATCGATGCTTCTGGAGACATTCAGTGGGCAAACAATGAAGCAGAATTGCATAGCCAGCTAAGTAGAGCAAAGCTTAATGCAATTCAATTTGCAGGTGTTAACCCAGGATTAACGGAAGTCCTACTTGATTATACATATTGCCGTAATGAAGTAAAATCCTTAGAAATGTATTTTTCAGGCACAGGACATCTATCTAAATCCGCTGTCCTTGAAATGATGACAACATCTAATCCACCTTATGCATACAATCAAATGTATTTAGTACAAGGAGAGTTAACGCCTACAAATTATATGATGACAACACGTCAGCTTGAGTCAGACGCACCACCATATCATTGCATTCCTATTATTAACCAACACTTTATAAATTATATTAAGCAAACAACGATTAACGAAGCACATTTCTTTAATGCTTTTAAAGACGACAGTATTATCTATAAAATGGCACAAGCGAAATATCACTTTGATCAACATGATATCATTAGTGCCATCACTATATTACGCAATGAATTTGAAGTTGATGCCAATCGCCATGAGCCATTTACATGCATTAGTTTGCTGTTAAATGATAACAAGACAATTTCAATACGGTGGTCACAAGATTGGAATGATGTAACTGCTTTGACATTATATTGGACGGCGATATTGATATTACAAGGGAATGTTAAACAACATGGTTTAACAAACTTATATGAAGCTATAGACGCCGAGACGTTACTAAATATGCTTCAACAAGAAAGCCATTGCTACTTTCATAACTAATGGTTAAAAAATAACAAACTATTAACAACTTTTACTTTAAACCTATATTCGCTTGAAAATGTAAGCTAAAAACTATAGAATTAAACATGGATTGAAGATTTTGTCTTTTTTGTGAACTCAAATGACTTGATCAAGATTATAAAAAGACATTGATACGTATGTATAAAGTCTATAAATTGTTTTTTGCAACACATTCATATTGAATTAACTTATGAATTGTATTATTGTCACATACTTTAGACTACGTAGAAATTAAATCAAATGAAAGCTTAGGTGAATAGTAATGGCTCAAGAACGGAAAAAAATACTTGTATTAGGTGCAGGTTATGCTGGATTACAAACTGTAACAAAATTACAAAAGCATGTTTCAGCTGAAGAAGCAGAAATTACATTGGTGAATAAAAATAAATATCACTATGAATCAACGTGGTTACATGAAGCGTCAGCTGGGACTATTAGCTACGAAGATTTAATATATCCAGTTGAAAGCGTACTTAAAAAAGACAAAGTAAACTTCGTCAATGCTGAAGTGACTAAAATTGACCGCAATGCGAAAAAAGTAGAAACAGATAGCGGTATTTTTAACTACGATATTTTAGTTGTTGCATTAGGCTTTGAAACTGAAACATTTGGTATCAACGGTATGAAAGACTATGCTTTCCAAATTGAAAATGTTGATACTGCCCGTCATTTATCTCGTCATATTGAAGATAAATTTGCCAACTATGCAGCTTCAAAAGAGAAAAATGATAATGACTTAGCTATTTTAGTAGGTGGCGCTGGATTCACCGGTATTGAATTTTTAGGTGAATTAACTGACCGCATTCCTGAATTATGTAATAAGTATGGTGTAAACCAAGAAAAGGTTAGAATTACTTGCGTTGAAGCTGCACCAAAAATGTTACCAATGTTCTCAGACGAGTTAGTTAACTACGCAGTTAAGTATTTAGAAGATCGCGGCGTTGAATTTAAAATCGCTACACCGATCGTTGCTTGTAACGAAAAAGGTTTTGTAGTTAAAATCAATGATCAAGAACAACAATTAGAAGCGGGTACTTCAGTTTGGGCTGCAGGTGTACGTGGTAGTCAATTAATGGAAGCATCATTTGAAGGTGTTAAACGTGGCCGTATCGTGAACAAACAAGATTTAACTATCGAAGGTCATGACGATATCTTTGTGATTGGTGATGTATCTGCGTTTATTCCAGCTGGTGAAGAACGCCCATTACCAACAACTGCTCAAATTGCTATGCAACAAGGTGAGCACGTGGCTAAAAACATTAAACATATCTTAAATGGTGAAGCTACAGTTGACTTTGAATATGTTGACCGCGGAACAGTATGTTCTTTAGGTTCACATGATGGTGTTGGTATTGTATACGGTAGAGACATTGCAGGTAAAAAAGCTGCTTTCATGAAAAAAGTGATCGATACACGTGCAATATTCAAAATCGGTGGCGTAGGTTTAGCATTCAAAAAAGGTAAATTCTAAGATAATGGACTGACGATTAACATAAAAAAAGTTAATAGGACACTTTGATCTACCGTTTAGCCTCTTGCATTGAGCAAGGGGTTTTTTAGTGCCTAAATCAACATATTAACATGATTGATATACCTAATTGGTACTATGTTATGATTTATAAATGATATAGTTAAATTTATAAGGAAAATTTTAAAATTAAATAATTATATAAAAGGAATGATACTATGGTTCAATTAATTTTCAATCAACAACAAGGTACCAAGGACACTTTAATCATAGGATTACCATCACATCTGAATCAATTAGAGCCAATTTATTATGATGGTCTCGATTTGACAGGTTTATTGGAGAGCTATAAGCATCAGCATATTATTAGTGCTAATGTAGGACATATTTCTTCAACAGCATTATATATTAATCAACGTCTAGTAAGATTAATCACAGTTGGCTTAGGTAATTTAAAAACGTTAACTTCAGCTGATTATTTATGTGGATTTGGTCAATTATTTCAATATTTACGTAAAGAAATGATTGCAGAAGCCGAGCTACTATTTGAGACATTTCAATCTAAAACAATGTCCAAGCAACACTGCGCGACATTGCTCGGACTACAAAGTGCACGAGCGATTTATCAATTTGATCATTACAAATCAAATAAACGTGTACCATATCATTTAACCATTTATTTGAATAAGATAGATGATGAGATACAGCATACCCTAGAGCAAGGTGTTATTGTCGGTGAAGGCGTGAATGTTGCACGTGACTTCAGTTATATGCCACCTAATTTGTTAACGCCTAAAGTTTTTGCCGATGAAATTACACAACATTTTGAAGATCGTGCTGTTCAGATTGATATAAAAAATGGTACACAATTGTTGTCAGAAGGCTTTGGTTTGTTACACGCAGTAGGCAAGGGTTCTGCACATGAACCGCAACTGATTACATTGACATATCAAGGTACAAATGAGGAGCAAGCACCTATTATGCTTGTAGGTAAGGGTATTACCTATGATTCAGGAGGATATAGCATTAAGTCAAAGGCAGGCATGCAAACAATGAAATTTGATATGTGTGGTGCAGCGAATGTAGTAGGCATGTTGCATGCCATTGAACGCTTACAACTGCCAATAAATGTCGTCGGTATTATTGCGGCAGCTGAAAATATGATTAGCGACAGCTCTATGAAGCCGGATGATATCTATACGGCACTTAGTGGTGAAACAGTTGAAGTACTCAATAGTGATGCAGAAGGTCGATTAGTATTAGGCGATGCGGTGTTTTACGCGAGTCAATTTCAGCCAAATGCCATTCTTGATTTTGCAACGTTAACAGGTGCAGCAATTGCTGCTTTAGGAGAAGATAAGGCTGCTGTATTTAATTCACAAGCAGATGATCAACTAAAAGAAATTTTAACCGTTGCACAACAGTACGAAGAATATGTATTTGAACTACCTATGACTGCGACAGAGCAACGTTTAATTCGTCAGTCAGATGTTGCCGATTTAGTCAATCACACGAATGGCCAAGGCAAAGCTTTATTTGCAGCTGCTTTCATCAGTCATTTTAGCGGAAGTGTGCCGCATTTACATTTTGATATTGCGGGTCCAGCTACCATCGCTCATAAGAACTATAATGGTCCAAAAGGTGCAACAGGGTATTTAATACCAACAATTGTAAAGTGGTTACAACAATTAACATAAAGATTCATAGTGGAACATAGTTCCTGAAGTCAACTATTTCAAGTTATAAATGATCTGGGGACATCATTATGTTTTAGGCTATGAACTCCATATATTGGCAGTAGTTGACTGGATTGAAAATACGCTGGATACCAAGCTTTTTTCAATCCTAGTCAACCTTGCCGGGGCAGGACTACGAATTCATAATGAATACTGTCCTGCTCTTTTTTTAACCATTTTTTTGCAACTTTATATTGACAGCTGTAATTTGAACTGCTATTATAAACGTCATACAAAAACGCTTTAGTTCGGTAGAGTGATAAAGGATGTGTTTTTTATGATTAATGCAGTTGTTATTGCAGTAGTGCTAATGATTGTTTTATGTTTATGTCGACTTAATGTAGTCATTAGTCTTTTTATTAGTGCACTTGTTGGTGGATTGATTTCAGGTATGACTTTAAATAAAGTGGTGGCGGTCTTCGCTAAAAATATTGTAGATGGTGCAGAGGTTGCTTTGAGTTATGCTTTATTAGGTGGTTTTGCTGCTTTAATTTCTTATAGTGGTATTACCGATTATTTAGTTAATAAGATTATACGTGCAATCCACTCAGAGAATAGTCGATTGTCAAGAATTAAGGTTAAAGTCATTATTATAGTGGCACTTTTAGCGATGAGTATTATGAGCCAGAACTTAATTCCAGTTCATATCGCTTTTATTCCAATTGTGATACCACCATTATTAAGTTTATTTAATGACTTGCGCATAGATCGACGTTTGATTGGTTTAGTCATTGGCTTTGGATTATGTTGGCCATACGTATTATTACCTTATGGTTTTGGTCAAATCTTCCACCAAATTATTCAAAGCGGATTTTCAAAAGCACATCATCCTATTGAATTTAATATGATTTGGAAAGCGATGTTAATACCTTCAATGGGCTATATTGCTGGCTTGATACTAGGTATGATTTACTATCGTAAACCCAGAGATTATAAGCGTGAATCATATACAGATAACGAAGCAGGCAATACTGAAATTAAACCATATGTCTTAGGTGTAACTGTTGTAGCAATTTTAGCAACATTTTTAGTTCAAACATTTACAGATTCAATGATTTTTGGTGCGCTTGCAGGGGTGCTTGTATTCTTCATTTCTCGTGTTTATAAATGGACAGAGTTAGATAGTCAATTTGTTGAAGGTATTAAAATTATGTCATTTATAGGTGTAGTTATCTTGTCAGCGAATGGCTTTGCGGGTGTGATGAATGAAACTGGAGATATCCAACACTTGGTAAGTAACTTAACACAAGTGACAAGTGGACATAAGTTATTAAGCATCATCATCATGTATGTCATTGGCTTAATTGTCACATTAGGTATTGGTTCATCGTTTGCAACAATTCCAATCATTGCTACGTTATTTATTCCATTAGGTGCTTCTCTTGGATTGGATACGATGGCATTAATTGCTTTAGTAGGTACCGCTGCTGCATTAGGTGATTCGGGTTCACCTGCGAGTGATTCAACACTGGGGCCTACAGCAGGATTAGATATTGATGGACAGCACGATCATATACGAGATACCTGTATTCCAAACTTTATCTTTTATAATGTGCCGCTCATTATTTTTGGAACAATTGCAGCTATGGTATTATAAAACAAAAACGGAGTGTCTCATATGACTAATTTATTAGAAACATTGGATATGAAGATTGAGTCCGAACAAGAGGGCAAGGTTGTATTGTCTATGCCAGTGAGTGATAAAGTGAAACAACCTTTTGGATATTTACATGGAGGCGCAAGTCTAGCACTTGGTGAAACAGCCTGTTCACTTGGTGCGGCTAATTTAATTGATAACCAAAAATTCATTCCACTTGGTTTAGAGATGAATGCCAATCATATTAAATCTACACGTGATGGTTATGTCTATGCCACGGCTACAATATTGCACCAAGGTAGTACAACACAAGTTTGGGATATTAAAATTACAGATGACAAAGCACAACTTATTAGTGTTATGCGTGGTACAATCGCAATCAAGTCAATAAAGTAACAAAATTTCCCCTATAAAAGAGGAAGCGTTATTATGCACTTCCTCTTTTATAGGGTTTTTGAGTTAGACGTTGATATGCCTGATATATGCGTTCTGCGGCATCACGCCCACCCATAATGTTTCTAGCGAATGGGCCTAATTCTAAATCTGCTAATCCACCAGCAACAAATAATTGTGGTAACCACTCTAATTCTGAAGTTATTTGAGGGAATCCACTCATGGTTATAGGTGCTTGTTCTTGTTGAATCAAGTTTTTAACCATAGGCTGTTGAAGCAAAGTAGGCTTAAAACCAGTAGCTAATAAAATATGGTTATATGGATGCTGCTCCTGTTCCGTATAACAATGATGATCCGATATGTGTTTGATAGGTGACTGATGGATGATAAGTCGACCTTCAGATACATATTTTTTAAGGCGTAAATATAATTCATGTGGTAATGAACCCTTATGTCGTTCTTGGTTTATGATAGCCATACGTTTTTGTGATGATTCAATTTGTAAGAACCGGTTCATATTTTTAGGACCGAGCCATCCAGGATCAGCGTCAAAATCATATATTTCAAATTGCTTATTCATCCATAAATGAATCGTATTATCTGGCTGTAAATCAATTAATTTTAATGTTAAATGTGCAGCAGAAATACCACTACCGACAACATGAGAGGTATGTTGATAAATTGTTTCGTCGATATTAGTTTGAAAAATATGTGTGATATCTGGTTGCTGTTGAAAGATGTCAGGAATGTACGGCTGATGATTGCAACCATTGGCTAATACCACACAATCTGTATTAAAAAGTGTGCCATCTTGTAGTTCAAGCTGCCATTGTGATTGCTGTTTACGTATGTGACTAACCTTGCCTTGGCGATGGCACATATTAAGATTGTAATCATGAATTTGTTGATGTGTATGATCCATAAACATGTCACGTTGAGGACGTTTATATTTACCATAAGTCGCGCCCGTATACTGATGGTATTTCGCAAATTGTTTTAAATGAAATGGATTTGGATGACAATGGTGTACAAACGGAGACCTTAAAAAAGGCATGCGAATACGCTGGCTAAATTGATTAAACTGTTCACATAATGAAGCATATGGGTCAATAATCGTTAAATTTTCAAGTGGTAAGCCATGATGTCTTAACTTAATAGCAATTGTGGTGCCTTGAAGACCGCCACCAATAATTGTCCAATGCATATAATCACTACTTTCTATTATAAAACGTAATAGTTACGATTTATAATAGCATGTTTAACAAAATAAATGCAACAAAAAAGGGACCGGAACAGAATTCATTATGAATTCGTAGTTCCGCTCCCTAACGTTATAATTTTTTATCTTTTAAATCATCATTAATTTCATCTATTTTAGTGTTCTTAGTGTATGGCGTTTTAATATTATAAGCTGCTTTCATAATCATATGACTTGAAAGGGGACCAGTTATAAAGACAAAGATAATACCTAATAGTAGTTGCATATTTGGATAACCTTTCGTGGCGTAAAAATATAAAAACGTACCAAATAGTAAGAACATGGCACCAAGTGTTGCTGCTTTACCCGCAGCATGTGCGCGTGAGTAAACATCTTCGAGACGAATAATGCCAATGGCTGCAAATGCACTTATCAATGCACCTAAAATAACAAATATTACAGCGATACTATTGATGATCGTCGTTATCACGGTCAATCACCTTACCTTTATCAATAAATTTACTAAATACAGCTGTACCTAAAAATGCAAGTATGGCAACGAGTAAAATTGCTACTAATAAATACTCTGCCCCCATAAAAATACTGTAAAGTGCGATGCAGGCCATTAATTGCAGGCCAATCGCATCTAGTGCAACAATTCTATCAGCGAGAGAGGGGCCTAAAATGACCCTAATAAACATTGCAATCATTGATAACGCAACAATGATTAAAGCAATCATCATAATGACATGAATCATTCGTTCCCCACCTCTCTAACTACTTTTTCCAATGATGATTTAATACTAGCGACTTCTTCTTCTTTAGTACTAAAGTCAATGGCATGAATATAGATTTTAGTGCGGTCGTCACTAATACCAAGGACGACAGTTCCTGGTGTCAACGTAATAAGGTTAGATAATAAGACGATTTGCCAATCTGTTTTTAAGTCTGTGTTATATACAAAGAATCCAGGATGATTATTGATTTTAGGCCGTAAAATGATCTTTAATACATCAATATTTGCTTTAATTAATTCAATCAAAAAGACTACGGCTAATTTTATAATTTTATATACGCGATATAAATAAAAATGTTGCGGTAATACTTTTGAAAATAAAAATACGAATAGGGCACCAAGAATTAATCCAAGGACGAAATTATTGAGGGTATAGCTACCAGTTAATAAAAGCCAGATAACAGAAAGAATCAAATTAACAATAAATTGAAATGCAATCATCATTTACCCCCCAATACACTTTTAATATAAATACTAGGATCTGTATAAGTCATTGCAGCTTCCTTAACATAAGGATAAAGTACCTCTGCCGATAATCCAAAAACAACTGTAATGGTAACAGCAACAATTGAAATGATTGTAATCGTGGTAATTTGTTGATTTGATGCTATGTTATAGCCATATGCCTCACCGAAGAATCCTTTTAAGAAAATACGCATAACGGAATATAATACGACTAAACTTGATAGTAATACAACGATACCACTGATATAGAAACCTTCTTCAAATGTAGACTTTACAATTAATAACTTACCATAAAAACCACTTAATGGTGGTATACCCGCTAGACTAAGTGCGGCTATAAAGAATGTCCATCCTAAAACAGGATAAGACTTTATTAAACCACCAAATTGATTTAAATCTGTAGTTTTAGTGATTTGATACATTACTCCAATTAATAAAAACAGGGCAGTTTTGACCAACATATCATGTAAAGTGTAATATATTGCGCCCATCATACCAGTTTGTGTCATTAAGGCAACACCCACCAGAATCACGCCTATAGCAATCATAATATTGTAAATAATGATCTTTTTCGTATCATTAAATGCAATCGCACCTACACAGCCAAATATAATTGTTAGTAATGCAAAGAATAAGACAAGATAGTGTGAGAAGCCAACGGTATCTTGGAAAAATAAACTCAAAGTTCTAGCAATCGCGTATACGCCGACTTTAGTTAACAATGCACCAAAAAAAGCAATAATAGCAAATGGAGGTGCATAATATGAACCAGGTAACCATACATACATTGGAAAGGCACCAGCCTTTGTTGCAAAAACAAAGAAGAATAAAATAAAGACAATGCTAACTAGTCCGCTTTCAGTGTTTGATAGTTGTGCTAGTTTTTGACTGATATCTGCCATATTTAACGTTCCCACAATAGAATAAAGAATTGCTACTGCGATAACGAAAAATGTAGAAGATACAACGTTAATGAGTAAATATTTAACCGTTTCTCTCAATTGAACTTGCGTACTACCGAGCACGAGTAAGCAATAAGAAGACATTAAAAATACTTCGAAAAAGACAAATAAGTTAAAAATATCTCCGGTAGTAAATGCGCCTATAATACCAGTCAACATAAACATAATAGAGAAGTAATAATAATACGTTTCTCTATGTATGCCAGATGTAGGAATTGAAAATGAAATAATTAGCATTGTAATTACAATGCTGGTAATGATTAACATGGCACTAAATAAATCTAAAGTAAAAACAATGCCATATGGTGCCGACCATGAGCCGAGTTCAACTTTAATTGGACCATGTTGTGCCACATGATTAAAGTTAACAATCGCAGCTACTAACGTTAACACACATCCAATAAGAGCCACATAACGTTTGATAACAGGACGCTTACCTAAGAATACTAGTATAATCGCTGTAATCATCGGCACGATAATGGCTACCACTAATAAATTACTTTCTAGCATCTTCAGGAGCTCCTTTCATACGTTCGACATTATCAGTGCCTAATTCTTTATAACTGCGAAATGCAAGTACTAAGAAAAAGGCTGTTGTTGCAAAGGCGATGACAATCGCAGTTAAAATTAAGGCATGTGGTATAGGGTCAACATAATGAGAGATACCTTTTTCATAAATAGGCATTTCACCATTTTTTAAACCACCCATTGTGATTAAAAAGAGATTTGAGGCATGTGTGATAATTGTTGTTCCCATAATAACGCGAATAAGACTTTTAGATAAGATGAGATAGACACTGATGGCAGTTAATATGCCACAAACAATAATCATGATAATTTCCATTAGTCATTCTCTCCAATCGTTATAATAATCGTCATTACGGTACCAACTACGGCACATAACACACCAAAGTCAAAGAACATGGGCGTATTCATATGCATAGGTGCAAGCAATGGTAAGGGAACATTAAATTCAGTATGTGTAAAGAAATTTTCGCCATATAACCAACTTGCAATAGGTGTTGTTACACAAAAGACAAGACCTATACCAATCAAAATTTTAAAATCCCAAGGGAAGATACGACTCATTGTTTTGATATCAAAAGCAATGGTGATAATTACTAAAGCGCTTGAGATTAATAAACCACCGACAAAGCCACCACCAGGTGTATAATGACCTGCTAAAAATAATGTGACAGCAAAAAGTGAAATTAACAAAGCGATAATGACAGCAGCATACTGTAACATTAAATTATTTTTCTGTCTGTTCATAACGCTTCACCTCACTTGAATTGGCTTTATGCTTGTTTTTTAATTTAATCATTGTATATACGCCTAAACCTGCAATACCAAGTACAGACGATTCAAATAAAGTGTCCATACCACGGAAATCGACGAGGATGACGTTGACCATGTTTTTACCATGAGCTAGATCATACACATGCGCTTTATAGTACTCAGCTATTGAAGTGAAATGGCGATTACCATAGGCAATCAAACCTAAAATGATAACAACAAGTCCTACGCCAGCAGATATCAAAGCATTCGTTACTTTAAATGATCGCGTCTCGTTATAACGGTTTAAGTTAGGCAAATAATAGAAACATAGTAAAAATAATGCAGTTGAGATTGACTCAACAACAAATTGAGTTAAAGCTAAATCAGGTGCTTTAAAGAAGACAAATAGTACCGATACGGCATAGCCAATGACACTCAACATGATAATACTAAAGAGTCTAGACTTAGCTAAGACGACCATAAACGCAGCAACAACAAGCAATACAATAATAGCTGCTTCAAAGATTCTAATACGATTTACGTCTTTAAAGTCAAAGTGGAAAGGCACACTTGACAGTGTAGCGATAGTGATGACTAATAAAGCACTGAAGATAATAACTAAATGATTACGTGAGAAACCATCTACATAACTACTTGTCATTGCCTTAGAATAGTTAGGTAAAAGCATGCCCGAACGATTATACCAATAATTGAACGTTAGCCGTTGAGGGTGAGCTTGCAATAGTTTAACCCAGTAAGTAAACGTTAAAATAAAGACAATTCCTAAAGCATAAATCACTAACGTAGAGATGAACGCTAGGGTCAGACCGTGAAATAGTTCAAATTCTGCTACTACATTTGATGACTGACTGATTGCTTGTGCTGCAGGTGCAACAAGTGCTTGTGATGTCCATCCAGGGAATAAACCAAGGGCAATCACTAGAATCGCTAAAATAGTAGGTGACACAAGCATGAGAATTGGTGCTTCATGTGCTTGTTTTGGCAAACGATCTGGACGATGTTTGCCAAAAAAGATGTGCATGACAAATTTAATAGCGTAGACAAAGGTAAAGATACTTCCAGCAATAGCCATGATTGGGAAAATCATACCTAATGTGTTTAAGCTAAAAATATTTGCATGTGTTACCGAAAGCATAGCATCTATAAATGATTCTTTTGACAAGAAACCATTAAACGGTGGAATGCCTGCCATACTTAATGCTGAAATAATCGTAAGCGTAAAGGTCATCGGCATGATAGTCAATAAACCACCTAGCTTATTGATATCACGCGTACCAGTTTCGTGATCAATCGCTCCTGTCACCATAAATAAGGCACCTTTAAATGTCGCATGATTAATTAAATGGAACATTGCTGCAGTATAAGCTGCAATATAGAGCTGGCTATCAGCGCCTTCGAAATGATAGCTTACTGCGCCAATACCCAGCATTGACATAATCATGCCTAACTGAGAGACGGTTGAAAATGCAAGAATACCCTTTAAATCAGTTTGTTTAGTTGCATTTAAAGAAGCCCAAAATAGAGTGATTAGACCGACGAGTGTCACGGTCCAAATCCAACCTTGAGATACAGCAAACAATGGTGTCATACGCGCCACTAGATATAATCCTGCTTTAACCATGGTTGCAGAATGTAAGTAAGCACTTACTGGTGTTGGCGCCTCCATAGCATCTGGTAACCAAATATAAAAAGGTACCTGTGCAGATTTGGTGAAAGCTCCAATTAAAACTAAAACCATCGCAAGATTAAATATTGGGCTATTTTGAATTTCAATGGTATTTTCAAATAATTGCTTAATACTAAAACTATTTCCAGCAATACCTAATAGAATAAAACCACCGAGTAAAGATAAGCCGCCTAATACTGTAATGATTAGTGACTTTTGTGCACCATAAATGGAAGCTTGACGTGTTCTCCAAAAGGAAATCAGTAAGAAACTGGAAAAAGACGTTAGCTCCCAGAATAAGTACAACATAATCATATTATCTGAGATGACAACACCTAACATCGCACCCATAAATAATAATAAATAACAGTAAAAGTTTCCAAGTTGTTCTTGCTTACTTAAGTATCCAATCGAATAAAGTACGACTAAACTACCAATCCCTGTAATTAATAAGCTAAACAATAAACCTAAGCCATCTATATAAAGGTCAAAGTTCATTCCGATATGAGGCATCCAGTTTAAAGTTCTCATTATCGTATTACCTGACGTCGTAATTGGTATGTAGGTTAAAAAATAAATAAATAAGACGATAGGGACAGGTAATACAAACCATCCTAAATGGATACGTGGTACGAATCGATATAGGATTGGAATAATGAGTGCAAATATTAACGGTAATATAACCGCAATATGTAACCAACTCATTATATTGTCCTCCTTTAAAAATTTGTTTATGTTATTCATTATACATGAATCATATTGTTCTGAAAAACGTGACAATCACTACTATGCTTACATTTATCGAGACTTTTAAATAAGAAGAAACACGTTTTTTTAGTAAAAATTTTGTTTGTATTGAAGGGTATAATCCTCTTTTATGCGTGACAAATTTTCTAATGCGCGCTGTGCATAATCATCATTTTGTTCTTTAAGTGAATCTTCTAATGCGGAGAGTGCTTGTTGCAATGATGCTTCATAAGACATACGTTCAACATTAAATTCCCGTAATTGTGACTGCTTAGCATAACGCTTTTCAAAGTGGCTTAGCGCTTTACGCTCGTGAAAGAACACGCCTTCTGTAGCTTTGGGATGATGTAAATCACCTTGTTTTGGATGTTTAATCACTTGCTCAATTTGAACAAGAACCTCATCACCATGCTGTTCTACAATGGAGACGCCATAAGTCCCAGTTTTATGTGAAAATCGATGTAACATGTTATATGACTTCCTTTCAAATATGTTAGTATATATGTATATCATCATAACATGAATGGAGAATTGAAATGGCTAACTATCCACAGTTAAATAAAGAAATACAAGATAATGAAATTAAAGTAATCATGCATACAAATAAAGGTGACATGACGTTTAAATTATTCCCAGATATTGCTCCAAAAACAGTTGAAAATTTTGTGACACATGCGAAAAATGGCTATTATGATGGTGTTACATTCCACCGTGTGATTAATGACTTTATGATTCAAGGTGGTGACCCTACAGCAACTGGTATGGGTGGAGAAAGCATATATGGAAGTGCTTTTGAAGATGAATTTTCATTAGAAGCATTTAACTTATATGGCGCTTTGTCAATGGCCAATGCTGGTCCAAATACAAATGGGTCACAATTTTTTGTTGTACAAATGAAAGACATCCCAGAATCAATGATTAGTCAACTTGTTGATGGTGGCTGGCCTGAAGAAATCGCTCAAGCTTATAAAGAAAATGGCGGTACACCATGGTTGGATCAAAAGCATACGGTTTTCGGACAACTCATTGAAGGAGACACTACATTAGAAGATATCGCTAATACTAAAGTAGGTCCTCAAGATAAACCTGTACATGATGTTGTTATTGAAGGTATCGATGTAGCAGAATAAGAACTAAGAACGCGATATAATCACGACCAACAAGAATTTAAATATTTAGCTGTATGAGTTGTTGCTGTTTGGGATTTAATAGGTAGCCCAAGCACTACTTTTATAAATAGAATATATGATTTAACAAGAATTAAAACCATGTAGATTGATTGTTATCAGTTGCATGGTTTTTAATTAGTCTATAAACTACATGATTTCTCTGTTCCTAACAATATTATTAGTCCACATTATCGTTTTGTGCTATTATTATTATGTTAAGTAAAATAGATATAAGGGGTTATCACGTTGAATAATCACTATAGAGCAGGTCAACATATTAAGGTACGTGTGACTGGTATTCAACCTTATGGCGCATTTGTTGAGACCCCTGACCATACTGAAGGACTTATTCATATTTCAGAGATTATGGATGACTATGTCCACAATTTAAAGAAATTTCTGTCAGAGGGACAGGTAGTTAAAGCTAAAATTTTATCAATTGATGATGAAGGAAAGCTTAATTTGTCCCTTAAAGATAATGATTACTTTAAAAACTATGAACGTAAAAAAGAAAAACAATCCGTTTTGGATGAAATAAGAGAGACAGAAAAGTATGGGTTTCAAACGCTTGAAGAACGCCTACCGGTCTGGATTAAACAGTCAAAACGTGCGATGCATAACAATTGAATGACTGTGAACACGTCAAACTAACGTTGCTGATTAAAAGGAACGTTAGTTTTTTTATATAAAAATTCACAAATGATTGATATTTAGTTTTTCGGGAAGAAAAAAAGTGGATGTCAACATGTATTAACAAGCAAATAATTAGAACTAAAGTTGTTCACATGCTATAGTTTGTGCAAAATTAAGGAGGAAAATTTGCAATGAATAAAAAATATGCGAAGTTATTTGAGAAAGTTAAACTACCGAACGGTGTTGAACTAAAAAATCGATTTGTTTTGGCACCTATGACACACAATACTTCAAATGATGATGGTACAATTTCTGAAAGTGAAATAACATTTAGTGAAACGCGTTCTAAAGATGTTGGTCTAGCGATTAATGCAGCAAGTAATGTTAATGATCTTGGTAAAGCGTTTCCAGGTCAACCTTCAGTCGCACATGATTCCGATATCGATGGTTTAAAGCGTTTAGCAAAAGTGATGAAAAAACACGGCGCAAAGGCGTTAGTTCAAATACATCACGGTGGTGCACAGTCATTGCCAAACTTGACTCCTAATGGTGATGTTGTAGCTCCTAGTCCAATTTCAATGAAAAGTTTTGGAGAGCAGCAAGAACATCACGCGCGAGAGATAACACCAGAAGAAATTGAACAAACGATTAAAGATTTTGGTGAAGCAACACGTCGTGTGATTGAAGCGGGATTTGATGGCGTTGAGATTCACGGAGCTAACCATTATCTTATTCATCAATTTGTTTCTCCATACTATAATAGACGCAATGATGAATGGGCAGATTCAATGAAATTTCCACTAGCTGTCGTTCAAGAAGTACTTCAAGCAAAGCAAAAATATGCAAGTGATGACTTTATTGTTGGATATCGTTTATCACCAGAAGAACAAGAATCGCCAGGAATTACAATGGAAATCACTCAGCAATTGGTTGAACTTTTGGCAGAACAACCTATTGATTACATTCATATATCAACAATGCATGTACATGGTGAAACACGAGAAGGTAAATACGCTGGTCAAGAACGCTTACCACTCATCCATAGATGGATAGATGGTCGCATGCCATTGATTGGAATAGGCTCTATATTCACGGCTGACCAAGCATTAGATGCAGTTGAAACAGCAGATATCGAATTAGTGGCTTTAGGACGTGAACTTGCACTCGATTATCAATTTATTTCAAAAATCGAAAAAGGCAAAGAGCAAGATATTATTTCTACATTTGATTCAACACGACAAGATCATTATGAATTACCACCGAACTTGTGGAAAAAATTTAATAATGGCTTTTATCCACTACCAAGAACAGATGAGAATTAGAGGTCATTAACACGAGCTAGCGGGACTAAAAGAAACACACAGTACATGTCTCTATTATATTCTGAACCAAATATTGGCAGTAGTTGACTGGATTGAAA
>NZ_KV830932.1:172891-285882 GCF_001836955.1 Staphylococcus sp. HMSC063A07 | reverse complement strand
AGTTGACTGGATTGAAAATACGCTTATACTCAGCTTTATTCAATCCTAGTCAACCTTACCGGGGCGGACTACGAATTCATAATGAATTATGTTCTGCTCCTTTTTATTGGAGTGTCGTCTTAAATTGGGCTTGTATTTTGTTGGTGGGTTGTGGCATTATAAATGTAAGGGCTTACAAAACAACTCTTTTATTTATATAAAGGAGTTGTTTTGATTTATTTGTATGATGTAAAATTGATTAAATTATTGTGACACAATGTTTAATTCGGCAATCAAACATTGGTATATAAAGTTTTGATATGATGTTTATACAAATTGCTAGGCATACTGTAATGGTAGTACTAAAGGCTGTTCAAAAAATTGTAACATTTAGTATGAAACCCCTTTAAAAACATAAGACATATTGTTAAAATGTTTATGAAAGCGAAATCATTAGTTAAAAAGAGGCGAAGAGGATCATGACTGAGACTAATAATTTAGTAACTTCTACACAAAGTATTATTAAAGAGGCATTACATAAATTAGGTTTTGATGATGGTATGTACGATTTAATTAAAGAACCATTAAGATTTTTAGAAGTGCGTATTCCAGTAAGAATGGACGACGGAACTGTAAAAACATTTACTGGTTATCGTGCACAACATAATGATGCAGTTGGGCCAACAAAAGGTGGCGTAAGATTTCATCCTGAAGTAGATGAAGAGGAAGTAAAAGCTTTATCTATGTGGATGACCTTAAAATGTGGCATTGTCAACTTACCATACGGCGGTGGTAAAGGTGGTATTGTGTGTGATCCACGTGAGATGAGTATTCATGAAGTTGAAAGATTATCTCGTGGCTATGTAAGAGCAATTTCACAATTTGTTGGACCGACTAAAGATATTCCAGCACCTGATGTATTTACAAATTCACAAATTATGGCATGGATGATGGACGAATATAGCGCATTAGATAAATTCAATTCACCTGGTTTCATTACAGGAAAACCAATTGTCTTAGGCGGTTCACAAGGTCGTGATCGTTCTACTGCCTTGGGTGTTGTTATAGCTATTGAACAAGCAGCTAAGCGAAGAGGACGTCAAATCGAAGGATCTAAAGTAGTGATTCAAGGCTTTGGAAACGCAGGTAGCTTTTTAGCAAAATTCCTATACGATATGGGTGCTAAAATTGTAGGTATATCTGATGCATATGGCGCATTACACGATCCTAATGGACTAGATATTGATTACTTATTAGATCGTCGAGATAGTTTCGGTACTGTAACAAATTTATTTGAAGATACGATTTCGAATAAAGAGCTATTTGAAATAGATTGTGATATTTTAGTTCCAGCAGCAATCTCAAATCAAATTACTGAAGATAACGCACATGATATTAAAGCTGATATTGTTGTTGAGGCAGCTAATGGACCAACGACACCTGAAGCAACACGTATTCTAACAGAAAGAGGTATTTTACTAGTACCAGATGTGCTTGCAAGCGCTGGTGGCGTAACGGTATCATACTTTGAATGGGTGCAAAATAACCAAGGCTACTATTGGTCAGAAGAAGAAGTTAATGAAAAATTACGTGAAAAATTAGTTGAAGCCTTTGATACAATATATGAATTATCTCAAAATAGAAGAATTGATATGAGATTAGCAGCATATATTGTCGGTATTAAGCGTACTGCCGAAGCTGCTCGTTATCGTGGTTGGGCATAAAATACAATAATAATTTTTAGGGTCTAGGACATTAAGTTCTTAAACAATGTAAAAAAGACAATTTCTATCAAATAATTTTAATAGAAATTGTCTTTTCTCTTATGTATTAGATAATATACAGCTCGTTATCATTTTAGGGTGATAAGATGTAGCCCTACGATGGTGTTCGAATTATAAATTAATTTTGGTTTGATATCATTGCTTTCCTTATTATTATTCGGCAAACGTCATAAAAATCGTAAAGAAAATTAATTATATTTTACAGAAAGGTCGGGCGTCTGTCCGTCCTTTTTTATAATTGATTGAAAATTTGCAGAAAAAATAAAATATTTGTAAAGTAAAGTTAACCTATTATTAAAGGAGAAAGCCTATGAATATAGAAAGTAAAATTCAAGACTTAGTTGATCAAGTCAACAATTTCTATCCTGAATTTGATAAGATATTTGTGAGTTTGGGCAAACCCAATATTAAAGCGCAAGTCAAATTATTAAAAAATAAGCGTAATCTTGAACGTGATGTTATGAAGCGATGCCAAAAATTTAAGAAACAAGCAGGTAGTTACCCGCAATGGATAAAATTGGATATCGTTACTGATACACAAACCATTCGTTTTGATAATGTAGCTGAAGAATTGATAACTACTCGTAGAAATTATATTGATTTTGGTATTGCAATGGATAATTATTGGAATTTAACTTTTTTACCAGAAGAAATTAATGCCAATGCATTTGTTAGACCTAAAAAAGGTACGAACACTTTATTTTTATCCGAAGAAAATATTAATAATTATCTTAAAAAATATACGACACATAAAAAAGGTTTTAGCTATGAATTTTACAAAGATAAAAATGTAACGAAGTTTTATACACAAGGGTTTATATATGATGGTGAAGGTATTTATCAATTACATGGAAGAGGATATCAAAAAAACTTACGTATAGTTAATAATTTACATACAGAAATTGATAAGTTAATAGATAAGAGTTCTGACTTTTTACAAAATATGTTAATGCCGAATGGACGCTATATTTATGGTTATTTTCCACATTTTGATAAAACGATTAATTTTTATAACGTACTTAGACACGCTTCCTCAACGTATGCATTAATTGAAGGTTTAGCATATCAACAGAAAGATATTACATCAACAGAGAAAGCAATTGACTATATTATTGATTATTGTTTATGCAAAGATAACTCAGGAGCAATGTTTGTTTTTGATGGTACGAATGATATCAATGAAATTAAATTAGGTCAAAATGCGTCATTTATTTTTGCTGTATGTGAATATTTAAAATATGGACAATTTAATAAACGTTATTTAAATGTAGCGCAGCAAGTTGCTCAAGGTATGTTAAAAATGATTAATCAGACGACAGGCGAAACGGTACATATTTTAAATTATCCAGATTTAACTGTAAAAGAAAAATATCGTATTGTATATTATGATGGAGAAGCAGCACTTGCGCTATTACGGTTATATCAAATCGATCAGCAGCCGCAATGGATAAAAACGGTAAAAATATTATTTGAGTATTTTATTGCTAATGATTATTGGAAATATCATGACCATTGGTTAGGCTATTGCACAAATGAGTTAGTTCAAATTTCATCGGAAGAAAAGTATTACCGTTTTGGAATTCAAAACGTTAGTTCTCACTTGGATTATATTAAACAGAGGGAAACAACATACCCTACGTTTTTAGAAATGCTGATGGCCACATATCATTTAGTTGAAAAGGCTAAAGCTTCGGGATATGATGATTTGGTTGCAGAATGGTTAGACGAAGATAAATTTATTGATACGATCCATACAAGGGCAGATTATGAACGCACGGGTTTCTTTTATCCTGAAATTGCGATGTATTTTAAAAAGCCAGGTCGCATTTTAAATAGTTTCTTTATTAAACATCATGGTTATCGTGTAAGAATTGATGATATAGAACATTATGTGTCAGGGTACGTGCAATATCAGAAAGTATTTAAGTCGTAAGTTTTGTAGGTAAAAAGGAGTATAAGATATGACTCTCAAGGATAATCAAAAGAATGACAATAAAGTTCCTGAAAAACACAGCAAAAATTATGAAGACGAGAAATCAAAAATAGATAAAGAAATAGAAGCAGAATTACTGGAATATTTAAATAGGGATAAAACTAATGAAAAAGAAGAGAAGCAGGAAAAGAAAAAATACAAATCGGCAATGTTTGTTGTTTTACTGATTATTGTTTTACTATACTTATTTAAAATGGGCAAACATTTTATGTATATTGATATTAATGCGCTGCTGCTATATTTTAGTTAATATTATAAGAATGTATATCTCATGCGTTATTGTAATAAGACTTGTTGTGAGAAGGATACCTAACACTTTCGCTAAATTGATTTAATGTGAACTTAGCGAAAGTTTTTTTATAAAAATGATTAGAAATTAATAGCATAGTTATCACAATAAAATATTACTGTAAATAACAAAGTTTAAATACAAACGCATGTCGATTCTTCATAAAATTTTAAAACTTAGCAGATATAATATATTACGTAAAGATAATTAATAATACTTTATTTGAAATCATCACATGTTAAAGGAGAACCATACCAGTGAATAAATTTAAATTATCCATCTACTTACTATCCATTCTTCCAATAGATTATTTTGGTTTAATTATAGATTATCATTATAAAGTGATGTGGGGATATATTCCGCTAGTTATAATATCTATTGCTCTCGGAATGTTTATTAAAAGCTTTAAGAGCTATGTCTCAACATTTATGATTAGAACAATAGGTATAGTAATATCTTTCATTTGTACGCATGTTTTTATGAATTTGTATGAAACATCAGGGTATTTTAAACCGTTCTATGCATCTGGTTATGCCATTTTTTTAGGAATAATCAGTCATATCATCATACTGGTAACGATAGCAATTACTTATACAATCACACCAAAAGATGATAAGTCTTAGGCAGTTTTATGGTAAATGCATATTTATGTTACAGCTTAAATTAGTGATTATCTGCAAGTAGGTCGAATAACCAATAGGCTAATTATTATAGAGGTAATTGCACTATTTTTCTATTCAAAATTTAAAAATCGAACTAGTGTTTTATCTCACCAGTCCGATTTATTATAGAACCAAAAGAAATCATTATAAAATGAAATCAATTTTTAATGAATGATTTATGATTCATCGAGTAATGCTTGCGCTACTTTAAGTTGATGTTTAACTGCATCAGGTCCCGTAGAACCATAGCTTTGGCGACGTTGTAAGCAATTTGCTGGTTTGAGGTAGTCATAGATATCTGCTTCAATGCGTGCGTCATAAGCCTGGTAGCGTTCTAGTGAGACATCTAGGAGGTAAATACCTTGTTGTATACATTCAAATACTATTTTTCCAACGATTTCATGTGCAGTTCTAAATGGGACGTTTTTAGTAACTAAATAGTCAGCTAACTCTGTTGCATTTGAAAAATCTTGTGTAACTGTTTGTGCTAAGCGTTCTGAATTAACAGTCATAGTTGCAATCATACCTTCAAATATTCTTAATGAACCTTTGATCGTATGCAAAGCATCAAATAATCCTTCTTTATCTTCTTGCATGTCTTTATTGTATGCTAGTGGTAACCCTTTAAGTGTTACAAGCATACTCATCAAGTGACCTGTTGTACGTCCCACTTTGCCACGGATAAGTTCAGCCATATCGGGATTCTTTTTCTGTGGCATGATAGAGGAACCAGTTGAAAATGCATCCGCAAGTGTAATGAACTTTGCTTCATCTGTTGACCAAAAAATAATTTCTTCGGCAAAGCGTGATAAATGAACCATTGTTAATGAAATATTGTGCAATGTTTCTACAATATAATCACGGTCACTAACGGCATCTAAACTATTTTCATAAACGCTAGCAAATCCGAGTAAGTCCTTCGTTTCATGTCTATCAATTGGATATGTTGTACCGCTTAAGGCTGCTGCACCTAATGGTGAGATATCTATACGTTTTAAGCTATCAGTAAAGCGTCCTTTATCACGTTCAAGCATCCAAAAATATGTCATAATATGATGTGCGAAAGATATAGGTTGAGCACGTTGTAAATGCGTGTATCCAGGCATTATCGTATCAACGTGTTGATTGGCAAGCTCAACGATGGTCTGTTGGAAAGATTTAATTAACGTTGTTATATCTAAAACTTGTTGTTTTGTATATAAATGCATATCCGTTGCAACTTGGTCATTGCGACTACGACCAGTGTGCAGTCGACCACCTGCTGCACCTATGCGCTCAATTAATTCATGTTCAATATTTAAATGAATATCTTCCAATGAATGTTTAAATGTTAATTTATGCTGATGAAAATCAGCTTGTATTGCTTTTAGCCCGTCTATAATATCCGCTTTGTCTTGTGTTGAGATGATACCTTGATTTGCTAACATTGTGGCATGTGCAATACTTCCTGCAATGTCTTGATCAATTAAGGTTTGGTCAAAATCGATGGACGCATTAAAATCATCTACCCATTCCTCGGGTTGCTGTTGGAAGCGTCCACCCCATGCTTTATTGCTCATTGCTATAGCCTCCATGTAACATGGCGTTGACTTGTGTTGGTAAGCCAAAGATATCAATGAAGCCAACAGCAGCTTCTTGATTGAATGCGTCCTCTTTAGTATAGGTTGCTAATTTTTCATCATAAAGCGTGTAAGGTGATTGTCTGCCATTAACGATGGCATTACCTTTAAATAATTTAATTCTGACATCTCCTTCAACATGTTGCTGTGTTGAATCAATGAATGTTTTTAAGCTGTCTGTCAAAGGTGAGAACCATAACCCGTTGTATGTTTGCTCTGCGAATTGTTTTTCAATGATCGGTTTGAAATGTGCCACATCTTTTGTTAGCGTAATGGTTTCAAGCGCTTTGTGTGCTTTTAAAATGACTTCAGCACCAGGCGTTTCATAAATCTCTCTCGATTTAATACCTACAAGTCTATTTTCTACATGGTCGATACGACCGATGCCATGTTTCCCAGCTAGGTCATTCAAAGTTAAGATTAGCTCATCTAAATCATAGGCTTTATCGTTCAATTTAACTGGAATACCTTTTTTAAATGATAGGATAATTTCATCAGCAGTATCTGGCGTCTCTTCAATAGGTGTTGTTAAATCAAATGCATCTTCTGGAGGCGTTGCATAAGGATCTTCTAAAATACCGCATTCATTTGCTCTGCCCCATAAATTTTGATCAATTGAATAAGGAGAATCATGATTGATAGATACAGGAATATTGTGTTTCAATGCATAATCAATTTCTTCTTCACGGCTCCAAGCCCATTCTCGCACGGGTGCAAATGTTTTTAATTTAGGGTTCAAAGCTTTGATCGCTACTTCAAAACGTACTTGATCGTTTCCTTTACCTGTACAGCCATGTGCAATACCAATTGACTGTGTTTGTTCAGCAATTTCTACCAATTTTTTAGCAATGAGTGGTCGTGATAATGCTGATACGAGAGGATAACTATTTTCATACATCAAATTACCTTTAATAGCATAGCTTACATAGTCATCACTAAACTCTTTCGTAGCATTGATAATATGGCATTCAATTGCGCCCATTTCTAAAGCTTTAGAGTGTACAGTATCTAAATCTTTTCCTTCACCGACATCTAAACAACAAGCTACAACATCATATCCTTTATCTATAAGCCATTTAACTGCTACGCTAGTGTCTAATCCACCAGAATAAGCTAACACGATTTTATCTTTCATTATATAGTCACCTCAAATTGTTTTCATAATTATCATTATGACTTTATCATAACAGAAAGGTAATGAAAATAAAACCGTTTTATTACATAATTATACATTTTATAACTTTATCATTTTTCTTTATTAGCCTTATATGTTCACATTTAAAGCTTTTTTGTAATTTCTAAAAAATATGAAAAATGCATAAAAAAGTAATGGTAGATTTTACTTTAATTTGATATCATTATCATTTTTTAAATAGCTCAAATTTAGTTCTAAGGACTTGAAATTTGAATAAGGTATACAAAGTTAGTAAAATTAAAGTAATCTACCCCACAGGAGGCTTTTTAAATGACGCATATTCAATTAGATTATAGTAAAACGTTAGAATTTTTTGAAAAACATGAACTAGAACAACAACAAGAAATTGTAAAATCAATTCATCGTACAATTCATGAGGGAACAGGTGCGGGTCATGATTTCTTAGGTTGGCTTGATTTACCAGAAAATTATGATAAAGAAGAATTCTCTAGAATTGTTGAAGCGGCAAAACGCATTAAAGCTAATTCTGATGTGCTTGTTGTAATTGGAATTGGAGGATCTTATTTAGGTGCACGTGCTGCAATTGAAATGCTAACCTCATCATTCCGTAATAATACAGAATATCCTGAAATCGTTTTTGTTGGAAATCATTTATCATCCACATACACTCAAGAATTACTCGATTATTTAGCTGATAAAGATTTTTCTGTTAACGTAATTTCTAAATCAGGTACGACTACTGAGCCTGCAGTTGCATTTAGATTATTTAAGCAATTAGTTGAACAACGTTATGGTAAAAAAGAAGCACAAACACGTATTTTTGCTACTACTGATAAAGCAAAGGGTGCGTTGAAACAACTTGCTGATAATGAGGGCTATGAAACATTTGTTGTTCCTGACGATGTTGGCGGACGATATTCTGTACTAACTGCCGTAGGTCTATTGCCTATTGCAGCAGCTGGAATTAATGTTGAAGCAATGATGATAGGTGCAAATAAAGCACGTAAAGAGTTATCATCTGATAATTTAGACGATAATATTGCATATCAATACGCAACGATTCGTAACGTTCTTTATAATAAAGGCTACACAACTGAAATGTTAATTAACTATGAGCCGTCTATGCAATATTTCAACGAGTGGTGGAAACAATTATTTGGTGAATCAGAAGGTAAAGATTTCAAAGGTATTTATCCATCAAGTGCTAACTATACAACTGATTTACACTCTTTAGGACAATATGTACAAGAAGGACGTCGTTTCTTATTTGAAACTGTAGTTAAAGTAAATCATCCTAAACAAGATATCACGATTGAAGAAGATAGCGAGGATTTAGACGGTTTAAACTATTTAGCAGGCAAAACAATGGACGAAGTCAATACTAAAGCATTTGAAGGTACGCTATTAGCACATACAGATGGCGGTGTTCCAAACATTGTCATTAATGTACCAAGATTAGATGAAGAAACATTTGGCTATTTAGTATATTTCTTCGAATTAGCCTGCGCAATGAGCGGTTATCAACTAGGCGTTAATCCATTCAATCAACCTGGAGTTGAAGCATACAAACAAAACATGTTTGCATTACTAGGTAAACCAGGTTATGAAGATAAAAAAGCTGATTTAGAAGCACGCCTATAATAGGTAATGGTTTATTAAAGTTTGTTGAGCCGATATGTGGTAATAGTGCCGCATATCGGTTTTTAGTCTTTCAATAAGGTATTGTAGGCGTTTATTTGCTACAATGTTTTTAAGTAAATAGCAATGTCAGACATTATTTATAGAAGGGATAGGTCACTCATGTTACAACAAATTGAACAATGGTTTGATGCGTTTCGAGATTTGGGCTATTTGGCTGGCTTTCTACTTCTATATTTAAGAGCTATGGTACCCATCTTACCGTTATTTCTTTATATTACAGTTGTTATTCATGCTTATGGATTTACTGTAGGAATTATTATATCTTGGTTGGGAATTGTAGCAGGTACATTTACAGTCTATCTTATTTGCAAACGATTTATTCATTCCAAATTTATGCTTAAAATTCAGCAAAGAACAGCGGTGAAAAGGCTTATTCATTTTATAGATAGACAAGGACCGGTGCCTATATTTATCTTACTATGCTTCCCGTTTACGCCCACTACGTTAGTGAATTTTGTTGCAAGTTTATCCCATATTAAGACTAAATATTACTTTATTATTTTGCTAATCTCTAAATTGATTTCTATATTATTATTAGGCATGATGGGCACAGGAATAACAACATTATTTACGCATCCTATTCGTGGCATATTATTGATTTTAGTTACAGTTGTATTATGGATTGTTGGCAAACAAGTTGAAAAGTATTTTATGGGTCAATCAAAGGAGAAGTGACAAGGTGCAAAAAGTTAGTCAATATATAATAGCTTTTATTGCTGCGATAATTTTTGTTTTCATTTTAAATGTTTTTATTATTCAAGGTGCAGTAGTAAAGCAACAGAACATGGCACCTGTTTTACAAAAAAATGATCGTGTCATTGTTAATAAAGTCAAAGTGACGTTTAACATACTACAACATGGCGATGTCGTTATGTTCCGACAACATGGTGATTTAAAGTTTAGTCGAATTGTCGGTATGGCTGGTGAATCAGTTGAAGTCAAGCAGGGGCAATTATATCGAGATGATAGACAAATTAAAGCATCATATGCTAAAAATATAAAAACAGACTTTCAGTTACGCAATTTACCTCATTCAGAAGGAGATATCATTCCACCTG
The DNA here is from genome assembly GCF_001836955.1 of Staphylococcus sp. HMSC063A07. Taxonomy (NCBI): domain Bacteria; kingdom Bacillati; phylum Bacillota; class Bacilli; order Caryophanales; family Staphylococcaceae; genus Staphylococcus; species Staphylococcus sp. HMSC063A07. The sequence goes on along the minus strand of NZ_KV830932.1, from coordinate 275,641 downwards.
ATAAGTACCTTGTACTATCTGATGATAGTCGATTAAATAAGCAATCTCAGTCATATCAACTTATAGATAAAAAAGACATTATTGGTGATGTTAATTTAACTTATTATCCTTTCCATCATTTTCGTTATAACTATGAACGATAAAGGAGGTGTTTATGTGAAAAAGGAATTGACAGAATGGTTAATAGCTATAGCGGTAGGTATTATTTTAGTCATACTAATCATTAATTTTGTAGCGAAATCATATACCATTAAAGGAGACTCAATGAATCCAACATTAAAAGATGGCGATCATGTTCTGGTCAATATTATCGGCTATAAAGTAGGCACTGTGAAAAAGGGGAATGTCATTGTCTTCCATGCTAACCAAAAGGATGATTATGTTAAACGCGTTATAGGCACACCAGGTGACAAAGTATACTATCGAGATGATCAACTTATTATAAACGGAAAAAAAGTAAAAGAACCTTATCTCGAATACAATATGAAACGTAAGCAAGGAGAGTATATTACTGGATCTTTAGATATAAAAGATTTGGCCGGTGCAAAACATAATTCTAATGTCATACCTCAACATAAATACCTCGTGTTAGGAGACAATCGTGAGGTAAGTAAAGATAGCCGTGCTTTTGGCCTTATCGATGAAAAGCAAATTGTCGGTAAAGTGTCTTTAAGATTTTGGCCATTAACTGATTTTAAATTTAATTTTAACCCTGATATGAGCTAATGATATAGACAAGAGATGATTGCATTTCAATGCGCAACGTCTCTTTTTATTTATCATAAAAAGTATTTTCGATTATCTGCGAACAACCTCATAAAATCACTATATAGAAACGTATGTTCTGTGTTAAAATGAATTTAATAAAGGAGCGTGGCTATATTTATGGAATTTAATACATATATCGGAAGAGCTGGGACCGGCAAATCCTATCAAATGATTAGTGACATTAAATCAGAAATGAAACGCCAACCTCTTGGAGACCCGATTGTACTCATAGCCCCTACTCAAAGTACCTTTCAGTTGGAACAAGCTTTTGTAAGCGACCATGAATTGTATGGAAGTCTTAGAACAGAAGTACTACATTTTGAGCGATTAAGCCATCGTGTGTTTCAAGAAGTAGGTGGCTTATCAGAAGAACGCTTATCTAAATCAACCATGGAAATGATGATTTATGATATTGTTCAAAATCACCAACAGGAATTAAAGCTTTATCATTCTCAAGCTAAATATTATGGCTTTAGTGAGAAATTAGCAGAACAAATACAAGATTTTAAGAAATATGTTGTAACACCTGAGGATTTGCAATCGCTTGTGACACAACATTCATTACCTACACGCATGCAACATAAATTAGAAGATATTGCATTAATATATAATGCTTTTGAGCGTCAAATTGCTGGACGTTATATCACATCAGAAGATAAGCTGAAGCAATTCATTAATGTTATGCCACAGTCACAATGGTTGAAGCGTGCTGAAATTTATATAGATGGTTTCCATAACTTTTCATCATTAGAGTACGACATTATCAAACATTTAGTGAAGTATGCTAAGAAGGTAACTGTACTTCTAACAACTGATGGAAATACTGATCCATTTAGTCTATTTAGAAAGCCATCTGAAGTATTACAACATTTAGAAGAAATTGCAGCAGAATTAAATATAACTTTAAATCGCAAACATTTTAACCAACAACATCGATTTACTAATCATGATTTAGTGCACTTAGAACAAGAATTTGATGCTTTACAAATTAATCCAATCCAACAACAAGGTCACATTCAAATACTTGAAGCAGCAAGTATACGAGAAGAAGTCAATGAAGTTGCACGACAAATTATTAAAGCGACGCGTGAGCAACACTTAAGGTATCAAGACATAGCAATACTGTATCGAGATGAAAGCTATGCATATCTACTAGCATCTGTCCTGCCACAATTTGACATCCCATTTCATATTGATATAAAGAAATCTATGACACATCATCCTATCATGGAAATGGTGCGTTCATTGATAGAAGTCATGCGTACAAATTGGAGTACAGATGCTATGCTGCGCTTATTTAAAACAGATATCTTAACATATCAAATAAAAAACAGCAGTTATCTTATTGATTTATTAGAAAATTTTGTATTAGAACGCGGTATCACTGGGAAACGTTGGTTTGATGAATCTCGATTTCAAATAGAACATTTCCAGAAAATGGGGCGTAAAGAACATCAGCTTACACCTGAAGAACAGGAAACCTTTGAAAAGGTTGTGCAACTAAAAGATGATGTGGTTCATAAAATTCTCTATTTCGAACAGGCGATGAATGATGCGCATACTGTCATTGATTATGCTACGGCATTTTACGAAAGCATGGAATATTTTGAACTGCCTAATCAATTAATGACTATACGTGATACGTTAGAGGCTGATCATCGGTATGAAGAAGCAGAAGAAATTGATCAAATTTGGAATGGCATCATTCAAATTTTAGATGATTTAGTCACAGTATTTGGAACGACTGAGATGTCATTACAACGTTTTAACGAAGTACTAGATATTGGTTTAGAACAGTTAGAATTTGCCATGATTCCTCAAACGCTAGATCAAGTATCAATAGGGAGCATGGATTTAGCTAAAGTAGACAACAAGGCTAAAGTATTTATGGTTGGTATGAATGATGGCGTGATACCTCAACCGATTGCTTCTACGAGCTTAATATCTGATGAAGAAAAGAAATTTTTTGAAACACAAACTCATATTGAGTTGAGTCCAACATCAGATGTTTTGCAGATGGATGAAGCATTTGTATGTTATATAGCAATGACACGTGCGACACAACAAGTAACTTTTTCGTACAGCTTAATGGGTAATTCTGGCGATGAAAAAGAAATCAGTCCATTTTTGTCTCAAATTAAGCAGCTTTATACAAACATGCAGATAGATAATTTAAATTATGTTCATGCGCAACAACCATTATTACTCGTTGAACATGGCCATCAAACTAAAATTCATTTATTTGAAGCTTTACGTGCATGGCTTGATGATGAAATCGTTGCAGATACATGGATAGATACGTATCAAGTCATGCGAGATGATGCACAATTAAATGATGGACTTGATTATTTATTAACGTCATTAACTTATGATAATCACACTGTACAATTGAGTGATCAATTGGCACAGCAATTATATGGTAAAGCGATTAATGCCAGTGTGTCACGTTTTGAAGGATATCAACAATGTCCATTTAAACACTATGCTTCTCATGGGTTACGCTTAAATGAGCGTACGAAATATCAATTGCAAAACTTTGATCTTGGTGACATTTTTCATTCTGTATTAAAGTACATTTCTGACAGAGTTAATGGTGATTTTAAACATTTAAACGCTAAGACAATCAAACAGCTGACTTCTGAAGCACTTGAAGAAATTTTACCGAAAGTTCAATTTAATTTATTAAATTCTACAGCTTATTATCGCTATTTATCGCAGCGTATTGGCGCCATTATAGAAACAACACTTGGCGCATTAAAATACCAAAGTAGCTATTCTAAATTTAAGCCACAACGCTTTGAAACCGGATTTCGTCGCAAGCCTCATGAAGATGAACTTATGGCCGAATCACTTCAAACAACTCAAGGCATTCCGATTAATATAAGAGGACAAATTGACCGCATAGATACCTACACTGAAGATGATCAAAGTTATGTGAATATTATTGATTATAAATCGTCAAAAGAAAGTGCAAAGCTAGATTTAAAGAAGGTTTACTATGGTTTACAAATGCAGATGATGACATATATGGATATTGTCTTGCAGAACCATGAACGGTTAGGATTATCAGACACAGTTAAACCAGGGGGATTGCTGTATTTTCATGTGCATGAACCTCGCATCAATTATAAACATTGGACTGATATTGATGATGTTCAGTTAGAATTAGATTTTAAAAAAGCGTTTAGAATGAGTGGATTAGTAAATAGCTCAGAAGAAGTGTTAAATGCTTTAGATTTAAGAATGGAACCAAAATTTGTGTCTGATATCATACCCGTGGGAAAAACAGCTAAAAACACTATAAATCAGCGAGGCAGTCAAGTCGCTGATGAAGCGACAATCATGAAGTTTATTGAGCATAATAAGCGTAACTTTATTGAAACCGCATCTAATATTATGGCAGGACATACAGAAGTGGCGCCATTAAAATATAAACAAACTTTACCTTGTCAATATTGTAGCTATCAGTCTGTTTGTCATGTTGATGGCATGATTGATAGTAAACGATATCGTACAGTTGATGAAACAATTAATCCTATTGAAGAAATCCAAGAGGCGGTTAAAGATGGAGGTGACGATGCATGATACCAGTCAAGCCCGAAGGGGTAATTTGGACAGATGCGCAGTGGCAAAGTATATATGCTAAAGGTCAAGATGTGTTAGTTGCGGCCGCTGCCGGCTCAGGGAAAACGGCAGTTTTAGTAGAAAGAATTATTCAACGTATCATCAGAGACAATGTTGATGTTGATCGATTATTGGTGGTTACTTTTACTAATTTAAGTGCACGTGAAATGAAACATAGGGTAGAACAACGCATTCAAGAAGCAGCACTTGAAGATCCTAATAATACGCATTTAAAGAATCAACGCATAAAGATACACCAAGCTCAAATTTCTACATTGCATAGTTTTTGTTTAAAGCTAATACAACAGCATTACGATGTGTTAGATGTTGATCCTAATTTTAGAACGAGTAGTGAAGCAGAAAACATCTTACTGTTAGAACAGACCATAGATGAAACTTTAGAACACTACTATGATGTGTTAAACAGCGATTTCATTGAACTAGCAGAGCAATTGTCTAAGGATAGAAATGACGATGACTTTAGAACAATCATTAAATCTCTTTATTACTTTAGTATTGCGAACCCCAATCCTTTTGAATGGTTAACCCAATTAGTGAAACCATACCAAAATGAAGCACAACAAGACAACTTGTTACAATTGTTGACAGATTTGTCGCGTATTTTTTTACGTGCTGCACAAGAGGCTTTAAGTAAAAGCTATGAAATATTTACTTTAGCTGAAGATACGGACAAGCAAATAGCTGTCATTGAAGATGAAATGGCTTTTATGACTAAAGCCTTTGATGGAGATATGATACAAAGTGATGTAATTGCAAATCATGAATTTGTCAGTAGATTTCCTGCATTGACTAAAAAGATAAAAGAAGTAAATGAAACTATGGGTGATGCACTTGTTGAAGCTAAAGCATATTACGATAAATATAAATCGCTTGTATCCAAAGTCCAAGCAGACTATTTCTCACGCAGTGCGCAAGATTTAAAGCGAGATATGCAAAGGTTGGCACCACGAGTAAATATATTAGCAGACATTGTTAAAGACGTTATAACTGCATTTGGTCAAAAAAAACGAAGTCGTAATATCCTAGACTTTGCTGACTATGAGCATTTTGCGTTACAAATATTAACAAATGATGATGGCTCACCTTCTCATATCGCGGAGATGTATCGCGAACAGTTTGCTGAAATATTAGTAGATGAATACCAAGATACCAATCGCGTACAAGAACAAATATTATCCTGCATTAAGACTGGTTCAGAAGCAGACGGTAATTTATTTATGGTAGGGGATGTCAAGCAATCTATTTACAAATTTAGACAAGCAGACCCAAGTCTATTTATTGAGAAATATCAACGTTTTAATGCAGAGGGTAACGGCACAGGTATACGCATTGATTTGTCGCAAAACTTCCGATCTAGAAAAGAAGTGTTAAGTACCACTAACTATTTATTTAAGCACATGATGGACGAAGAAGTTGGTGAAATTAGTTACGATGATGCTGCACAATTGTACTATGGTGCGCCATTTGATGAGGTGGATCATCCAGTAGAGCTGCGTACATTGATTGAAGCAGATAAAGAACATAGTGAACTAAATGGCTCAGAACAAGAAGCTGAATATATTGTTAAACAGGTGAAAGATATTTTAGAAAATAAGCGTATATTTGATATGAAAACGGGTCACTATCGTCAACCAACATATAAAGATATTGTTATTTTAGAACGTAGTTTTTCGCAAGCTAGAGACTTGCAACAAGCGTTTAAAGATCATGACATACCCTTTCACGTGAACAGTAGACAAGGCTATTTCGAACAAACGGAAGTGCGATTAGTTTTATCATTTTTAAGAACAATAGATAATCCTTTACAAGATATTTATTTAGTAGGATTGATGCGTTCGGTCATCTATCAATTTACCGAAGATGAATTAGCTAATATACGTGTCTTCAGTCCTAATGATGACTATTTCTATCAATCTATTGTGAACTATATTAACCATGATTTGGCTAATAAAAAATTAGTAAAGAAACTACAAAATTTCATAGCTGATATTAAAATGTATCAGATTTATAGTCAAAGTAATCCAGTTTACCAACTCATAGATAAGTTTTACCATGACCATTATGTTATCCAATATTTCAGTGGTTTGATTGGTGGTAAAGGACGACGGGCCAATCTTTATGGATTATTTAATAAGGCTATCGAATTTGAAAATTCTAGTTTTAGAGGACTTTATCAATTTATTCGTTTTATAGATGAACTGATTGACCGCGGCCAAGATTTTGGCGAAGAAAATATCGTAGGTCCTAATGATAATGTCGTTAAAATGATGACTATTCATAGCAGTAAGGGATTAGAATTTCCATTTGTTATTTATTCAGGATTAACAAGGGAATTTAATAAGAAAGATTTACGGGAACAAGTTATCTTAAACCAAAAATATGGTTTAGGTATCGATTATTATGATATTGATAAAAATATGGCATATCCTTCACTGTCATCTGTTGCTTATAAAGCAATAACAGAAAAAGAAATGATATCAGAAGAAATGCGTTTAATTTATGTGGCATTGACACGTGCAAAGGAACAACTTATTTTAATTGGCAGACTTAAATCTACAAAAAAACTTGAAGAGTACGAAAAATTAGCTATTTCAGGTTCACATATAGCTGTTAATGAGCGTTTGACAGCAGAACATCCTTTTGAACTTATTTATGGTATTTTGTCGAAGCATAAGTCCTATGAACTGACACCGGATTTAATGTTCGAAAATGATATTGCAAATTTAGCAGAAAGCATAAGACCAAACGTAAATATCATTATTGATTATTTTGAAGATATTATTGAAGCTAATCATCAAGATATGAATGAGCAGCGTTCTATTTCGGATCTTAATACGTTGGATACAGGCAACGATGATATTAAGGCGAAAATTACGCAACAGCTTAAGTTTAAATATCCAAACGTGATTAATACCACTAAGCCTTCTAAGCAATCCGTATCTGAATTAAAACGACAACTGGAAACTGAAGAAAGCGATACGAACTACGATCGCGTTCGACAATATCGCATTGGTGTTGCGACATATGAACGGCCAAGATTTATGCGTCATGTTACGAAGCGTAAAGCCAACGAAGTAGGAACATTAATGCACACCGTCATGCAACATTTGCCTTTCAAACCTGAGCGTATGACAGAGGAAGCATTGGAGCAATATATTGATCATTTAATCACACAACAAATTATTGAACATGATGCTAAGAAAGACATTAAATTTCCAGAAATAATGACGTTTATTCAAAGTGATTTATATCTTGAAATCGCAGAAGCTGAACAAATTTATCGTGAATTACCTTTTGTTGTAAATCAAGCAAAAGTTGATAATATATCAGATAACCATGAAGACGTAGCGATTATTCAGGGTATGATTGATCTAATTTATAAGAAAGATAATCAATATTACTTTGTTGATTATAAGACAGATGCTTTTAATAGACGAAAAGGTATGACAGATGAAGAAATAGGAGAACAACTTAAAGAAAAATATCGCATTCAAATGCAATATTATAAAAATGCTTTAGAAACCATGCTCCATACTGAAGTAAAAGGTTCTTTATATTTCTTCCAGTTTGGTAGATTATCCATATAGTTCAGTCCAATCAAGATTTTTAAAGCGAAATTATTTGAACAAGGTTTGTCATAATGTATGAGCTAACTTTTGAAATTTTCGGACATATATATTTGTGATTTTAAGAAAATTATAGTTATAATATGAGTTAAGATATAGATGAGGAGTTGATAATGAATGAAATTCTTGTCATTCAAACATGAAGACGTCACATCTTACGGCGTGAAAGTAAAACGTGAAGATGCGGTTTGGGATTTAACAAAAGTATTTGCTGATTTTGCAGAAGGGGATTTTCATCCTAAATCATTATTAGCGGGCTTACAACAAAACCAAACGTTAGATTTTCAAGAACAAGTACGAAAAGCTGTTGTTGCTGCAGAAGATAGTGGCAGAGCAGAGGATTATAAAATAGCATTCAAAGATATTACATTTTTACCACCAGTGACACCGCCAAATAATGTTATTGCTTTTGGGAGAAACTATCAAGATCATGCGAGCGAACTTAATCATGAAGTCCAACGCCTCTATGTATTTACAAAAGCAGCTTCATCGTTAATCGGCGATAATGCTACAATTCCGAATCATAAAGATATTACAGATCAATTGGATTATGAAGGTGAACTTGGTATTGTTATTGGTAAATCAGGTGAGAAAATTCCTAAAGCTTTAGCGCTAGATTATGTCTATGGGTATACTATTATCAATGACATTACAGATCGTAAAGCGCAGGATGCTCAAGACCAAGCATTTTTATCTAAAAGCTTAACGGGTGGTTGCCCTATGGGACCATTTATTGTGACTAAAGATGAATTACCAACACCGGAAAATGTAAATATAGTGACTAAAGTAAATAATGATATCCGTCAAGATGGTAATACAGGAGAAATGATTTTAAAAATTGATGAATTAATTGAAGAAATTTCAAAATATGTCGCATTACATCCAGGTGACATTATTGCAACTGGTACACCGGCTGGGGTTGGAGCTGGAATGGAGCCACCACAATATTTACAACCTGGCGATGAAGTAAAAGTAACAATTGACAATATTGGTACGTTAACAACATATATTGCAGAATAAGTTAGTGTGTAAACATATAGTTATAGAGGTTAAGATATAAAACGTCTCTTACCTAATAACAAATCAGTCTGGGACATCATTATGTTTTAGGCTGTGAAATATATATTAGCAGTCGTTGACTGGATTAAAAATACGCTTATACTAAGCTTTTTTCAATCCTAGTCAACTTGCCGGAGCGGGACTACGAATTCATTATGAATTCTGTCCCGCTCACATTTTTGTTATTGAAATTATCGTTTTAACGTGAAAAATTCATATTCTGTATTTAGTGATGAAGGTTCCATGAATATTATACTTTAGTCTACGATTTCAAAGGCTTGTTTCCGCTGTTGTGCAGGTGCAAGGCTTTTTTAATTATGATTTGATGCACATGTATTGTTATAAATGTAAATGATGATGAATACAGTAGAGTGGTAAATATGTTATATTTATTTAAGTAATTATTGATATTTTTTAGTGGGGGGATAAAGTTTTGTTACATGTACATATTTTAAGCTGGGTGCTTGCGATTATAATGTTTATAGTGACATATCTTAATTATTCGAAAACACAAGGTGGAACGCCTACAGCTAAACCATTACATATGGTGTTGAGGGTTGTTATTTTGCTAACGTTAATCTCTGGATTTTGGATAATTATTAAAGAATTTGCAAGTGGTGGAGGCAACCACATGTTATTGACACTCAAAATGGTATGTGGCATAGCAGTAGTTGCTTTAATGGAAGTAACGATCATAAAACGTAAAAAGCATGAATCAACACAAGGATTATTTTGGACGACAATTGCATTAATTGTGATTACAATCATTTTAGGAATTATTTTACCACTTGGTCCATTAACCAAAATGTTCGGATTAAGTTAAATAATCATTTGATAGAAGAGACTAGTACATTATCCCTAGAAAACAGGATGGGATATAAATCTCAAGATAATAAGCACAAAGATGGTTTGAAATTCAACATCATCTTTGTGCTTATTTTTAGCTTCAATACTTCGTAATAATGGCTCGCTTTATATGCTAGATTTAATTAATCGTTGCCTAAAATTTTTAAAGATTACGTGCTTTGTAGCCCAACATATTTATTAAATCTTTGGGATGACTATATGGTGGCGCATAGGCGACTTCAAATTCGGTAAGTGCATCAATTGTTAAGTCATTCATCATGGCCATTGACAGCACGTCGATGCGTTTATCCACACCCTGTTTTCCTACTGCAGCAGCACGAATGATTTTACGATTATTTGTATCAAAATAGGCACGTAGATGCAATTTATCATTTCCTGGGTAATAGCCAGCATGTGTTCCACCAGTAATTTCAACCATTTTATAGTCAAAATGCTTCAATTCATTAGGCTTTATACCTACACTGGCGAATGAATAATCAAAAAATTTAACAATATTTGAGCCTAAATAGCCCTTAAAAGTAATATTTGAATTCCCAGCAATTTGTTCAGCAATAATACTAGCCGCACGATGGGCTCCCCAAGCCAATGGGACTTGTGCAGGGAGATTTACATGGCGATAATGTGATTTTATCACATCTCCAAGCGCATAAACATTGCTAATATTTGTCTCAAATTTATCATTTACTGGAATAAAACCTTGTGTATCTAGTTGGATATTTGAAGACTCAAGGAATTTAGAATTTGGATGTGTTCCTACGCCTTCTATAACAATATCATATTGTTCAGAGTGACCTGATTTAAAGTGAACGATTGAGCCGTCAATATCATCGATTTCTTCATTAAATCGATATGGTATTTTATATTGGTTCAGCATTTCCAAAATTGGCTGATTCATGTTGCTATCCATCAGTTTATTAATATGTTCAGAGCGATGGATTAATGTGACATCTAAACCACGATGATATAAATTTTCAAGAATTTCTAAAGCAATATAACCCGCACCAACTATAAGTGCACGTTGTGCGTGATGGTTTTTAATATATTTGTCTATTTGGTCAGTATCTTCCATATTGCGAAGTGTAAAAACCATAGGACTATCGCTGTTGAGTTTGTTAGCATTTGCACCTGGGCTGAGAATCAATTTATCATACGCTGCTTCAAAGGTTTGATTTTTCTGTCGATCTCGGACGGTTACAATATTGCGTTGCGTATCGACGGCGACAACTTCATGGTATGTTTTAACATCAATGTTTTTATCTTCTTTAAATGAGCTTGGGGTAATAGGTAATAATTGATCTCGAGATGAAACGATTTGACCTAGATAATAGGGTAAGCCACAATTAGCAAAGCTCATATCACGATCTCGCTCAAATATTGTAATCTTACAGTCATTATCTAATCTTCTAATTTGACTTGCACAGGTAGCGCCACCAGCTACAGCACCTACTACAATCATTTTTTGCATGTCTTCATTCTCCTTAAATATAATGTACTGAATGCATTATCCTTAATAGTTATATCCTAAATCAAAAAATTCATTTAAATAACGACCAATGCCATCGCTATTGTTGTCATGAGTAACGTGGTTTGCAACATGTTTTAATTCATCTAGTCCATTATCCATGGCAACACCAAATTTCGCATATTTAATCATTTCTAAATCATTATCTTCATCACCAAAAGCGATAATTCGAGATGTTGGCACATTCAAATAGTCTTTAACAACATCAATGCCACGTGCTTTACTTATACCCCGTTTTACTATTTCAATGACAGGGAATGGTGCACCCCAACGACGATGTTCAATATTTTCAGCATAAAACCGTGTTAACATTTGCTTAATGCGATTAATATGAATTTCCTCAGCTTCCACAAGTAGAGATGTTGGCGGTGTGTCAAGAGAATTTAATAGATTACCCGTTTTTATTTTAGGATTACCCATAGAAAAACCTTCGAATAATCGAGGATCTTCATTATTGATAAAAACATGATCTTGTACTTCGGCAATAATATTTGTTACGTTTGCTTGTTGTAGTACCTCGATGACACTTTTAGCGATGTCTAAATCTAAAACTTCATGAATTGTGTCAAATTGAGCATCTTTTGGATGATGTACGAAAGCACCATTGAAATTAACAATAGGTGTTTCTAAATTAAGTTCATGATAATAAATTTGACTTGCGCGATAGGGACGACCTGTCGCGATCATGATATGGTGTCCAGCCTTTTGCAATTCCGTTAAAATTTCCTTTGTATAAGGGCTGATTTCTTTATCATCTGTTAGTAATGTGCCGTCCAAATCGAGGCATATTAAATAAGGTTGCATATAGTTCTCCTCAAACATTTTTCATTTTATTAGTATCATAGCATTTTATTGGCGTTTTGTCGGATATTTGATATATTAGTATACAGACAAATATTGAGAGGTGATACTCGTGGAAGAAGCTTTAAAAGATAGTATCCTAGGTGCTCTTGAAATGGTAATCGACCCTGAATTAGGTATTGATATCGTGAATTTAGGTTTAGTATATAAAGTAGATGTAGATGAAGAAGGATTATGTACAGTTGAAATGACTTTAACATCGATGGGGTGTCCTTTAGGGCCACAGATTATTGATCAAATTAAAACCGTGTTAGCAGAAATTCCAGAAATCCAAGATACTGAAGTTAATATTGTATGGAATCCACCATGGAATAAAGACATGATGTCTCGCTATGCCAAGATTGCCCTTGGTGTGGGTTAATTGAGATATAAATTAAATAAAGAACACTAATTTCTTGATGTTATGAAGTTAGTGTTCTTTTTCTTTAAATACTAGTAAAACTGATATCAAACGCTACAAGCAAAAATTAAAACCAAAAAGTTGAGTGTAATAGTTGCGTAAAGGCAAAAGAGCGACTATAATATATTTAAGGTCAAAGAAAGTCAAAGTCAAAATTTGGCCAACTCTGATAATGTAGGGGTGAAATAATTGGACATTAACCAAATGACACACGCAATTCAAGGTGCGTTACAACGTGCTGTTGAATTAAGTAAAACACATGAATTACAAAATATTGAAATAGAAGCCATTTTAAAGGGCGCATTAGAACAACCGGACAGTTTAATCAAAAGCATCTTAGAACGTGCAAATATCGATGTTGATAAGCTTGAAGCAGATTATGCTGAAAAGTTACAAAGCTATCCAAGTGTACAAGGTGACAATATACAATATGGTCAATATATTAGTGCAAAAGCCAATGAATTAATGACTAAATCTGAACATTATATGAAAGCATACGAAGATGACTATATCTCTATGGAACATCTACTCAGAGCCGCTATGGATATAGATACAATCATGCAACAAACAATAGAGAATAAACAAGATGTCATTAAAGAAATAATAAAAAAAATTAGAGGGGGAAATCACGTGACTTCTCAAAATCCTGAAGTAAATTATGAAGCATTAGAAAAATATGGTCGTGACCTTGTAGAAGAAGTTCGTCAAGGTAAAATGGATCCTGTTATTGGTAGAGATGAAGAAATTCGTAATACAATTCGAATTTTAAGTCGTAAAACTAAAAACAATCCGGTATTAATTGGTGAACCAGGGGTAGGTAAAACTGCTATTGTAGAAGGTCTTGCCCAACGAATAGTCAAAAAAGATGTACCTGAATCTTTGTTAGATAAAACGATTTTTGAGTTAGACTTAAGCGCATTAGTTGCAGGGGCAAAATATCGTGGTGAATTTGAAGAACGTCTTAAAGCTGTATTAAAAGAAGTAAAAGATTCAGATGGACGTATCATATTATTTATTGATGAGATTCATATGCTTGTTGGAGCTGGAAAAACAGATGGCGCCATGGATGCTGGTAACATGTTGAAACCAATGCTAGCTCGAGGCGAATTACACTGTATTGGTGCTACAACCTTAAATGAATATAGAGAATATATTGAGAAAGACTCAGCATTAGAACGTCGTTTCCAAAAAGTAGGCGTGAGCGAACCAGACGTAGAGGACACAATTTCTATTTTACGTGGTTTGAAAGAACGTTATGAAGTTTATCATGGTGTTAGAATCCAAGACCGTGCACTTGTAGCTGCAGCGGAATTGTCTGACCGTTATATTACAGATCGTTTCTTACCAGATAAAGCTATAGATTTAGTCGACCAAGCATGTGCAACAATTCGCACAGAGATGGGATCAAATCCGACTGAATTAGATCAAGTGAATCGCCGCGTTATGCAGTTAGAAATTGAAGAAAGTGCCTTAAAAAACGAATCTGATAACGCAAGTAAACAGCGATTGGAAGAATTACAAGAAGAATTATCAAATGAAAAAGAAAAACAAGCGTCATTACAATCACGTGTTGAACAAGAAAAAGAAAAAATTGCCAAAGTGCAAGAAAAACGTGCCGAATTAGATCGTAGTCGTCAAGCTTTAGAAGATGCACAAACTGAAGGTAATCTTGAAAAAGCTGCCGAATTACAATACGGTAAAATACCACAACTAGAAAAAGAATTACAAGAATTTGAAGATGCTTTCCAAGACGAACAAGGCGATAGCGAGCGCATGATTCGCGAGGTTGTGTCTGATGAAGAAATTGGCGATATAGTAAGTCAATGGACAGGTATACCGGTATCTAAATTAGTAGAAACAGAAAGAGAAAAATTATTAAGTTTAAGTGATATCTTGCATGAACGTGTTGTAGGTCAAGATAAAGCTGTTGATTTGGTATCAGATGCTGTTGTAAGAGCACGTGCAGGTATTAAAGATCCTAATAGACCAATTGGTAGTTTCCTTTTCTTAGGACCTACTGGTGTTGGTAAAACAGAATTAGCTAAATCACTAGCAGCATCATTATTCGATTCAGAAAAACATATGATTCGTATTGATATGAGTGAGTATATGGAGAAACATGCTGTATCTAGATTGATTGGTGCCCCTCCAGGCTATGTAGGACATGATGAAGGTGGACAATTAACAGAAGCGGTTAGACGTAATCCTTATTCAGTTATTTTATTAGATGAAGTTGAAAAAGCACATAGTGACGTCTTTAATGTGTTATTACAAATCTTAGATGAAGGTCGGTTAACTGATTCTAAAGGACGTAGCGTAGATTTTAAAAATACAATTATTATCATGACTAGTAATATTGGTTCCCAAATTCTTCTTGAAAATGTAAAAGACACAAGTAGCATTACTGAAGAAACTGAAAAAGCGGTTATGGATAGCTTGCATGCTTTCTTTAGACCAGAGATTTTAAACAGAATGGATGATATTGTATTATTTAAACCATTATCAGTTAGTGATATGAGTATGATTGTTGATAAAATCTTGACGCAATTAAACATTCGCTTAATGGATCAACGCATTTCAATCGAAGTATCAGATGCGGCTAAACAATGGTTAGGAGAAGAAGCATACGAGCCACAGTTTGGTGCTAGACCATTAAAACGATTTGTCCAACGGCAAATTGAAACACCTTTAGCACGTATGATGATTAAAGAACACATGCCGGAAGGTACAAACGTGTACGTTGATATCAATGACCAACAAGAATTAACATTCGATGTTCAACGACCAACAGATAAATAAAGAGTTAAATATTAAAGCCGAGAAAGTGAAAATTAAGTCACTTCCTCGACTTTTTTATTATAGATTTAGTTAGATGATTTGCTAGTTTTAAATAATAATGTATAAAAAAACGACAAAGTCCAGAACCTTGTCGACAATTGAGATATAACGGTATTATTTTTTTGAATGTTCTACTTCACGTGGTGCTTCATTCATAGAGCTAATAAGAATTACAAATAAAGTGAAAATAACTGCAATAATTACTGGTGTAATGAAATTTAGCGTACCACCACCATTTAAACTATTCAATACAAAATTAACCATTTGTAATAAAATTAAAGACCAAATCAATGTTACGAGGTGTCTCATGAATGTTTCTACCTCCACTCTTAATATATAATACTATTGTAGTCTATCATTGATTATTTGTATAGTGACAATCATATGATACTGTTGCATTTTTTGAATAAAATGATGTAATTTTCGATATAACGTGATAGCAATAATCGCATTTTGAATGATTTTAATATGATTTAAAAGGTATCTGCTTGAGTTTAATAGACACAAATGTTAAATTAATACCTGGTATTAAAAAATGAAGTAAGAGGGTGTCATCCATGAACGTGGGTATCAAAGGTTTTGGGACATACTATCCTGAAAAAGTAATCGACAATGCCTATTTTGAGCAATTCTTAGAAACATCAGATGAATGGATTTCTAAAATGACAGGTATTAAAGAAAGACGTTGGGCTAGAGAAGATCAAGACACATCTGATCTAGCATATGAAGCAAGTAAAAAAGCTATTGCAGACGCAGGTTTAGAACCGTCAGATATAGATATGATTATCGTAGCTACAGCTACGGGGGATATGCCTTTTCCATCTGTAGCAAATATACTGCAAGACAAACTAGAAACAGGTAAAATACCAACTATGGATCAATTAGCTGCTTGTTCTGGTTTTATGTATTCAATGATTACCGCAAAACAATATATACAATCAGGAGATTATCATAATATCTTAGTTGTAGGTGCTGATAAGCTATCAAAAATTACTGACTTAACAGATCGTTCAACAGCTGTATTATTTGGAGATGGTGCCGGTGCTGCCGTTATTGGTGAAGTTTCTGAAGGTAGAGGCATTATCAGTTATGAAATGGGTTCAGATGGTAGCGGTGGAAAATACTTATACCTAAACCAAGAAAATGGTAAATTAGTAATGAATGGTCGTGAAGTATTTAAGTTTGCGGTTAGAATTATGGGTGAAGCGTCAAAACGTGTGGTTGAAAAAGCAGGATTAAAATCTGAAGATATTGACATGTTTGTGCCACACCAAGCAAATATTAGAATTATGGAATCAGCACGAGAACGTCTAGGTCTCGATAAAGATAAAATGAGTGTATCTGTTAATCGATTTGGTAATACTTCCGCAGCTTCCATACCTCTTAGTATTAATCAAGAATTAGAAAATGGCAGAATTAAAGACGATGATACATTAGTATTAGTTGGTTTCGGTGGCGGTCTAACTTGGGGCGCTATGGTTATCAAATGGGGAAAATAGGAGGAAAAAATGTATGAGTGAGAAAAATAGAGTGGTCATCACTGGTATAGGTGCACTATCTCCAATTGGTAATGATGCACATACTTCTTGGAATAATGCACTTAAAGGGGTAAACGGTATCGATGAAATTACTCGAATTAATACCGACCCGTATAACGTGAAATTGGCTGGAGAATTAAAAGATTTTAATATAGAAGACTACTTAGATCGCAAAGAAGCGCGTCGAATGGATCGCTTCACCCAATATGCAGTTGTAGCAGCACGTCAAGCATTGGAAGATGCACAATATGAAATTAACGATGATAATGCGGCGCGTATTGGCGTATGGATTGGTTCTGGTATCGGTGGTATGGAAACGTTTGAATATGCGCATAATCAATTATTAGAAAAAGGTCCTAGACGTGTAAGCCCATTTTTCGTACCGATGCTAATTCCGGATATGGCTACTGGACAAGTTTCGATTGATACTGGTGCAAAAGGTCCTAACGGTTCAACAGTGACCGCATGTGCTACAGGTACAAACTCAATTGGTGAAGCATTCAAAATTATCCAACGTGGTGATGCAGATGCAATGATTACTGGTGGTACAGAAGCGCCAATAACTGACATGGCAATTGCAGGATTTAGCGCTAGCCGTGCATTATCAACAAATAATGACAGAGAGACTGCTTGCCGACCTTTCCAAGAAGGGCGCGATGGTTTTGTCATGGGTGAAGGTGCAGGCATTCTGTTTATTGAATCATTAGAATCTGCACAAGCGCGTGGCGCAAATATTTATGCAGAAATTGTAGGTTACGGAACAACTGGCGATGCTTACCATATTACTGCGCCAGCACCTCAAGGTGAAGGTGGATCAAGAGCAATGCAAGCTGCATTAGATGATGCAGGTATTGAAGCAAAAGATGTTCAATATTTAAATGCACATGGTACAAGTACGCCAGTAGGTGATTTGTTTGAAGTTCAGGCAATTAAAAATACCTTTGGTGACGCTGTGAACAACTTGAAAGTAAGTTCAACTAAGTCAATGACTGGACACTTATTAGGTGCTACGGGTGGCATTGAGGCAATATTCTCAGCGTTGTCTATTAGAGACTCTAAAGTTGCACCAACAATTCATGCAATGACACCTGACCCTGAATGTGATTTAGATTTTGTACCAAATGAAGCACAAGATTTAGAAATTACGCATGCTATGAGTAATAGCCTTGGATTTGGTGGCCATAATGCTGTACTTGTATTTAAAAAATTCGAAGCATAAAAATTAAAATAAAAAGCTTTCTTGTTATGAGATAATATCAAGAAAGCTTTTTATAGTAATAACGATATAATGATTGAAATAATAATATAAATAAGGGAAATGATTAACAGAGGGACGAGCCAATCAAATATTGGGTAGTCTTCTTTTTTTACGTGCTGTGGATTGAAAAATTCATCATCTTCAATCATTGTACGCTTTTTCTTCGAAGATAATTGGTATTTTAGTCTTCTAAATCCAAAACTTGTTGCATCAAAAATGCCTTCTTGAATGATTAAGAGAAGAAATAGCGTGATAAAACATATGGTAGCAATGATGAATAAATTATTTAAATAATTGATTAGTGTGTGCTGACGACATAACCAGACAATGAATGAAATTAAAGGAATAAGTAATAGTCCCATTCCAAAAGTGTATTTTTGTTTCATCTTTTCACTCCGCTTTCGTATGTTATATCAGTTTACCGCACTTATTCACAAAGATAAATACATAATCCATATTTAGAAAAGCTAACGTTATTTAAAGTTACCAGTTAAAAGATTTTCTTAATAAATTGTGAAACTATATTGCAATTATATGAAAAAAGTATATATAATGTTATTAAATATTTCTGAATATTTTGAAGGGAATGTTAATTTCGACAATTAATTAGGGGGGATTAGATGTCAAAGTATGTATTAAAACGATTAATGTATATGTTTATTTCGCTCTTTATTATTATCACGATTACCTTTTTCTTAATGAAATTAATGCCGGGTTCACCATTTAATGATGCTAAATTAAATGCTGAACAGAAGGCGATTTTAAATGAAAAATATGGTTTGAATGATCCAGTAGCGGTGCAATATTTACATTATTTAAAAAATGTTGTTACTGGCGATTTTGGCTATTCATTTCAATATCATAATCAGCCTGTATGGGATTTAATAGGGCCACGATTAATTCCATCCATGGAAATGGGGATAACAGCTATGATTATTGGTGTACTGTTAGGTCTTATTTTAGGTGTAGCCGCAGCAACAAAGCAAAATACATGGGTTGATTACACAACAACAGTTATTTCTGTTATTGCAGTATCAGTTCCTTCTTTTGTGCTGGCTGTATTACTTCAATACGTTTTTGCAGTTAGATTGCGGTGGTTTCCAGTTGCAGGCTGGGAAGGATTTTCAACAGCCGTATTACCGTCTCTTGCATTATCTGCGAGTGTGCTGGCAACAGTAGCGCGCTATATTAGAGCAGAAATGATTGAAGTATTAAGCTCAGATTACATATTGTTAGCGCGAGCAAAAGGTAATTCATCTATGCGTGTGCTTTTCGGACATGCATTACGCAATGCTTTAATACCGATTATCACGATTATTGTGCCAATGTTAGCTGGGATTTTAACTGGCACACTTACAATAGAAAATATTTTTGGGGTACCTGGATTAGGGGATCAATTTGTTAGATCTATAACTACAAATGATTTCTCAGTTATTATGGCCACTACTATTCTATTTAGTACACTATTTATAGTATCAATATTTATTGTGGATATTTTATATGGAATGATAGACCCACGAATTCGTGTTCAAGGGGGTAAAAAACAATGACACAAAATATAGACAAGTCACTTGATGATCAATCTAATGCTGCTATGACGCATACATCAGAAGGTATTATGGCCACTGATTTTGTTATGCGTGACATCGACTTGAACAAAGAACCCGAAATGCAACGCGAGAGTAAGAATTTTTGGCAAGATGCATGGGCACAGCTTAAGCGTAATAAACTTGCGATTGTAGGAATGATTGGGCTGATTCTCATTGTTATACTTGCGTTTATTGGACCGATGTTAAGTCATCATGATTATGCGGAACAAGATGTTAATCGCCGTAATCTACCAGCTAAAATTCCAGTGTTAGATAAAGTATCTTTTTTACCATTTGATGGCACAGGTTCTGACGGGTCAAATGCATATGATAAGGCAAAAGTGAACGAAAACTTTTGGTTTGGTACAGACCAACTCGGTCGTGATTTATGGACCCGCACATGGAAGGGTGCCCAAATTTCCTTGTTTATTGGGATTGTCGCTGCTATTTTAGATATTTTCATAGGCGTTGTATATGGTGCCATTTCGGGATTTTTTGGCGGTAGAGTAGATAATGTTATGCAACGTATTCTTGAAATTGTTGCTTCTATTCCTAATTTAATCGTAGTTATTTTGTTTGTATTGATTTTTGAGCCTTCTATTTGGACGATTATTTTAGCAATGTCGATTACAGGATGGCTAGGCATGAGTAGGGTTGTGCGAGGAGAATTTTTAAAATTAAAAAATCTAGAATTTGTGATGGCTTCAAGAACACTTGGTGCTTCAAAATTCAACTTAATATTCAAACATATTTTGCCTAATACATTAGGAGCTATTGTTGTTACATCAATGTTTACAGTTCCTAGTGCTATTTTCTTTGAAGCATTTTTAAGCTTTATAGGAATTGGAGTGCCTGCCCCACAAACGTCATTAGGTTCACTAGTCAATGATGGTCGTGCGATGTTGCTCATACATCCACATGAATTATTCATACCAGCCACAGTACTAAGTTTATTGATTTTATTCTTCTATTTATTCAGCGATGGATTACGTGATGCATTTGATCCTAAAATGCGTAAATAAAGGAGGCATATGAGATGTCAGAAAGAGTATTAGAAGTGAATGATTTGCATGTTTCCTTTGATATTAACGCTGGGGAAGTGCAAGCCGTTAGAGGTGTAGATTTCTATTTGAATAAGGGCGAAACTTTAGCCATCGTAGGTGAATCAGGTTCTGGAAAATCTGTGACTACAAAAGCAATTACGAAATTGTTCCAAGGGGATGCCGGAAGAATTAAACAGGGCGAAATTATTTTCTTAGGGGAAGATTTAGCACAAAAGTCAGAAAATGAGTTGATAAAATTACGAGGCAAAGATATTTCGATGATTTTTCAAGATCCAATGACATCACTGAACCCTACAATGCAAATAGGCAAACAAGTCATGGAACCACTAATTAAGCATAAGCATTTTAGTAAATCGCAGGCAAAGAAACGCGCGCTAGAAATACTCAATTTAGTTGGATTACCAAATGCAGAAAAAAGATTTAAAGCATATCCTCATCAATTTTCAGGTGGACAACGACAAAGAATTGTTATAGCTACCGCTTTAGCATGTGAGCCTAAAGTATTAATTGCCGACGAACCAACAACGGCTTTAGACGTAACAATGCAGGCTCAAATTTTAGATTTAATGAAAAAGTTACAACAGAAAATTAATACGTCAATTATATTTATTACTCATGATTTAGGTGTTGTAGCAAATATTGCTGATAGAGTTGCCGTGATGTATGGTGGTCAAATGATTGAAACTGGGGATGTGGATGAAATATTTTATGATCCTAAACATCCTTATACATGGGGGTTGTTGTCATCAATGCCAGATTTAGATACTAAAAATGATACACCATTGGTTGCAATTCCAGGAACTCCACCCGACTTATTAAATCCACCACAAGGCGATGCGTTTGCGCGTCGTAGTCAATATGCATTAGATGTTGATTTCAAAGCCGAACCACCATGGTTTAAAATTTCTCCTACGCATTTTGTGAAATCGTGGTTGTTAGATGAGCGCGCGCCTAAAGTTGAACCACCAGAAATGGTTCAGAAAAGGGCTCATAACATGCCTAATAATTACGACAAGCCACTAAAAGTAGAAAGGGTGTCGTTTAATGAAAAATAAAGATATTTTACTAGAAGTTAAACACCTTAAACAATATTTCAATGAGGGTAAACGAAATGAAGTAAGAGCCATAGAAGATATTTCATTTAATATTTATAAGGGTGAGACATTAGGGCTTGTTGGAGAATCAGGTTGTGGTAAATCAACGACTGGAAAAGCAATTATTAAATTAAATGAAATTACCAGTGGTGAAATTATGTATGATGGCGTAGATATTCAAAAAATAAAAAATAGAAAAGACTCACTACGATTCAATAAGAAAATTCAAATGATTTTTCAAGATCCATATGCATCATTAAACCCACGTTTAAAAGTTATGGATATCGTAGCAGAAGGCATAGATATTCATAAAATGGCAGTAAATAAACGTGATCGCAAGAAACGTGTCTATGATTTGCTTGAAACGGTAGGGTTAAGTAAAGAACATGCGAACAGATATCCACATGAATTCTCTGGTGGTCAACGCCAACGTATCGGCATTGCTCGTGCATTAGCAGTAGAACCAGAATTTATTATTGCCGATGAACCAATATCAGCACTGGACGTATCTATTCAAGCACAAGTCGTAAATTTAATGCTGAAGTTACAACAAGAACGAGGTATTACATTTTTATTTATTGCACATGATTTATCGATGGTTAAATATATTTCAGATCGTATTGCTGTCATGTATTTTGGGAAAATAGTTGAATTAGGACCTTCTGAAGAGATATATCATCATC
The DNA here is from genome assembly GCF_001836955.1 of Staphylococcus sp. HMSC063A07. Classification (NCBI taxonomy): domain Bacteria; kingdom Bacillati; phylum Bacillota; class Bacilli; order Caryophanales; family Staphylococcaceae; genus Staphylococcus; species Staphylococcus sp. HMSC063A07. The sequence goes on along the minus strand of NZ_KV830932.1, from coordinate 252,829 downwards.
CACTACACGATTATACAAAATCTTTACTTTCAGCTGTTCCTCAACCTGATCCGGAAAGTGAAAGAACAAGAGAACGTGTTGCTTATATCGCTGATGATAACCTTGATAATGATAGAACATTAATGGAAATACGGCCAGAACATTATGTTTTTGTGACAAATGAAGAAGCAGAACAGCTCAAGACACAGTCAATGGTTAGTCATACTTAAATTTAGGGGAAGGGGGAATAAGAACATGAAAAAGTTGATGTCGATACTTGCATTTTTCTTAGTTACAAGCACTGCACTTACTGGGTGTGGCAATAAAGAAAGTTTATATTCCGACAAAGGAAATGTGTTTAGAAAAGTTTTAACTCAAGATATGTCTTCACTAGATACAGGATTAATTACAGAAGAAATATCATTTGAAGTTACAGCGCAAGCCTTTGAAGGATTATATGTACTTGGACGTGGAGACAAAGCAGAATTAGGGGTAGCCCAAGATTTTCCTAAAAAATCAAACGGCGGAAAGACATTGACAGTTAAGTTGAAAAAAGATGCGAAATGGTCAAATGGAGATCCTGTCACGGCGCAAGATTTTGTTTATGCTTGGAGAAAGGTAGTTAATCCTAAAACAGGGTCAGAATTTGCGTATATTATGAATGATATCAAAAATGCATCACAGATTAATACAGGAAAAAAGCCAGTTAAAGACTTAGGGATTAAAGCTTTAGATAGTCATACTTTAAAGATAGATTTAGAAAAACCAATTCCATATATTAACCAATTATTAGCTTTAAACACATTCGATCCACAAAATGAAAAAATTGCCAAAAAATATGGTGAAAGTTATGGAACAAAAGCTAACAAAGCAGTTTATAACGGACCTTTTAAAGTTGATCAATGGAAACCAGAAGATAAAATAATGTTGTCAAAAAATGATAAATATTGGGATAGAGATAAGGTTAAACTAGATAAAGTAAATTATAAAGTACTTAAGGATCAACAGGCTGGTGCTTCCTTATACGATACGGGTTCAATAGATGATACAACGATTACTGCTGATCAAGTTAATAAATATAAAAAATCAAGTGGTTTAAAATATCGTTTAACTTCAGGCACCTTTTTTATTAAAATGAATGAAAAAGAATTTCCAGCTTTTAAAAATAAAAATTTAAGGTTGGCTATCGCACAATCTATTAATAAACAAGGCTTTGTAGATTCAGTTAAAAACAACGGTTCTACACCTGCTAATACTTTTACTGCTAAAGGCGTTGCAAAATCCCCAAACAATAAAGATTTTGCAAGTACTATAGATTCAGAATTAAAATATAATCCAAAATCTGCTAAGTCACATTGGGATAAAGCTAAAAATGAATTAGGAAAAAATCAAATTGCTTTTTCAATGAACACAGAGGATACACCAGATGCTAAAATAGCAGCTGAATATATAAAATCACAAGTTGAAAAAAACTTGCCAGGTGTAACACTAAAAATAAAACAATTGCCATTTAAGCAAAGAGTAAATTTAGAATTAACTGAGAATTTCCAAGCATCATTAGGTGGTTGGTCTGCAGATTATCCCGATCCAACCGCATATTTAGAAATTATGACGACAGGAAACGCACAAAACAATACAGACTGGGGTAATAAAAAATATGATAGTTTGATAAAATCGGCTAAAGGTGATTTATTGCAGAAAACAAATGAAAGATATCAAGCAATGAAGCAAGCAGAAGAATTATTGTTAGATGATGCGCCAGTAGCACCAATATATCAAAAAGGAGAAGCACACTTGATGAATCCTCAAGTGAAAAACTTTTACTTCCACAAAGTTGGCCCAAACTATTCATTAAAACAAGTATATATTGATAAATCGATTGATAGAGAAACAGGTAAGAAGAAATAAATAATAGTTACCTATCATTACCTATAAATTGAAGTTCTACTAGGAAAAGTTGTGAAATTAATATGATAAAGGCGAGAATAGTCCTAATGACTAAATTATCGCCTTTTTCATATTAATTACATTATTAGCTGTAATGCCAGGTTTTAAAAGGCTATTATATCTTATTTGTTCTTTGTTATAAATTTCACTTGCTAATTCAACAAATAACTTATTTGGTGGCTGCATGTACGATGTAATTTAAATCTGATTTATGATTTTTAAATGTGATAAACATGCGTTTAAACATAGAGCGATTGTCTTTTTTTAGTGCATTTTTAATTATTTTAATTGTACCAAATATACCTTCGTCATAAATCATACCTTTTGGTGTCATTAATGTCATAGGTTCATAGTGATTATGTACGCTACTAAATCCAGCTTCTTTGTAAAGTTGTGTCCAATGCTCTGGTGTAAGCGGTGTTACATTGACATTGATTGCAGACGATAGGTGTTGAATTACTTCTTTTTCCTTATCATCATTCATAACAGCAACATCTTGAGTAAGTAATATACCTCCTGGTTTTAGCACTCGAAAGTATTCTGCTACTGCTTGTTGTTTTGCTTTCATTGGTAACATGGTAAGCATCGCTTCATTTAAAATAATATCGAATTGATTATCTTCGAAAGGAAGGCGGATAGCATTTGCTTGCTGTAGCTGTATGAGATGTTCTAAATGAGCTTTTTTAACATTTAAACGACCTTTATCAAGTGCTTTTTTATTTAAATCTACGGCTGTAATGTGGCATTGATATGTTTTGGCTAAATAAATGGAGGTCGTACACATATTACAAGCTACTTCTAACACTTGTTTTTTATAACTAAATTGTCCTTGAGTAATTAACCAGTCTGTTGCTTTTTTACCTCCGGGGCGTAAGCGTGTTTTACCTAATTTTGCTAAAAAAGTGTGTCCAGGTTCTTTTGACATGATGTATAGCCAGCTCCTTAATGATAATTACTATTAATCAAATTTTATCACGTTAATTTGATAAAGGTTATGGCTATTTAATGAAAAATAAAAGGGAGAGAGACTACGAATTCATAATGAATTCGTAGTCTCTCTCCGGCAAGATTGTTTTCAAGTACTTTGAAGCGGGTACATTATATTTAGTTATTAACGTTTACGTCCCAATCCCATAGCTTTTTCCATCTTTTTCAATGTTTTCATTGACGCTTTATGTGCTTTATCGCGGCCTTTATCTAAAATAATATCTAGTTCTTCAGATTGATAAAATGCATTATATTTTTCTTGGAAAGTAGTAAGGAAATCTTTGACAATTTCCGCTAAGTCAGATTTTAATTTGCCATAACCTTCACCTTCATATTTCTGTTCAATATCTTGAATAGATTCATCTGTAAGACTGGAATATATAGATAAAAGATTAGAAATACCAGGTTTATTATCACGATCAAATTTGATAATACCATCAGAGTCGGTAACTGCACTTTTGATTTTTTTAGCAGCAATATGAGGTTCATCTAATAATGAAATAAAGTTTTTTTGATTATCATCACTTTTGCTCATCTTTTTAGTTGGTTCTTGAAGACTCATTACTCGTCCACCTATTTTAGGCATGCGAATTTCAGGTTTAGTTAACACATCATTATAGCGACTGTTAAATCGTTCAACTAAATTACGCGTTAATTCCATATGTTGTTTTTGATCTTCACCAACAGGAACAATGTTTGTATTATATAAAACAATGTCTGCTGCCATCAATGGAGGATAAGTTAGTAAGCCGGCTGGTATACCATCTGTGCGCTTTTGCGCTTTATCTTTGTATTGAGTCATTCGCTCTAATTCACCTACAGATGCAATTGTAGTTAGCATCCAACCTGCTTGGACGTGTGCAGGTACTTCAGATTGAATGAATAGCGTTGATTTGTCTGGGTCAATACCTGAAGCTAAGTAAATCGCAGCTAATTGTTTAATTTGTTTACGTAACTTTAAACGATCCTGAGGGACTGTTATTGCATGTTGATCAACGATACAAAAAAAACAGTCATAGTCATCTTGAACTTCTACAAATTGCTTTAAGGCTCCAATGTAGTTACCTAATGTTGGTATACCACTTGGTTGGATTCCAGAAAATAAAGTTTCCATATGTATGCCTACTTTCTAAAATAATAATTTCGTTTTTAACTATTATAACAGTATTTCTTTAAAATGAAAGTTATGTTAAACTATGTACGTACCTGATTTATAAGACGTTTCGGCATATTGAAAGAATTTAAAGATTTCTCAGAAAAATGAGGATTTTCTCATTTAATTTTAATGTTAGATGTCTATAATAAGTATTGTAAGATTAAGAGAGATAAAAAAGTGCAATATCTTAATCATTAAATTATAAAATCAATGAATAATATTCATTCTATAGGAGAGTGAGATGTATGGTAACATTATTTACTTCACCAAGTTGCACATCTTGCCGTAAAGCGAAAGCATGGTTACAAGAACATGACATTCCATATACGGAGCGTAATATTTTTTCTGAACATTTAACAATTGATGAAATTAAACAAATTTTAAAAATGACTGAAGATGGAACAGACGAAATTATTTCTACTCGTTCAAAAACATACCAAAAATTGAATGTAGATATCGATTCTTTACCATTACAAGATTTATATTCTATTATTCAAGATAATCCTGGATTGTTACGTCGCCCAATTATTTTAGATGACAAACGATTACAAGTGGGTTATAACGAAGATGAAATTAGACGTTTCTTACCAAGAAAAGTTCGTACTTTCCAATTGAAAGAAGCTCAACGTTTAGTAGATTAATATTTAAACGGTCTTAACTTATCAAAGTGTTAATTATGATATTTTAAATGTACAACAGCGCTGCGTGACGTAGTGCTGTTTTTTGTACTTAAATTAGGGAATGTGTTATTATAGGGAATCGATAGTGAGGCTTTGATCATTCAGAACAAATCAATTGTATTTTTACAGACGTTTTAATACAATATGATTACGATTCATCGACTGTAAGGAGTGAGATGATATGAGAATAGAACGCGTAGATGAAACAACTGTTAAATTGTTTATAACTTATAGTGATATTGAGGCTAGAGGTTTTAGTCGTGAAGATTTATGGACAAACCGTAAACGCGGAGAAGAATTCTTTTGGTCAATGATGGATGAAATTAATCAAGAAGAAGAATTTGTGGTCGAAGGTCCATTGTGGATTCAAGTGCATGCATTTGAAAAAGGTGTAGAAGTACTTATTTCAAAATCTAAAAATGATGAAGCCATGGATGAAGCTATGAACATGTCTGACGATGATGCAAATGATCAATTTGACCAGCAGTTAAATGAATTACTTGCAGCTAGTGTGTTAGATAAAGACCAAAAAGCAGACGATATGTTTGAACAACGTGCCAATAATAAATCTACTAATAAATCAGATACGGTCCAAAGTCAACGTGCCAATATGAGAACAATTATTGTTAAATTTGATGATTTGGAACATGTGATTGATTATGCTTATCATCATAATCAAGCGACTGACTCATATGAAGACTTGCTTTATATGCTTGATTCTAATTACTATTATGCAGTTCACTTCGATGAGAAGGTTGAACAAGAAGACATCAATGATTTTTATAGTCAATTATTAGAATATGCTTATCCTACTGATAAGACTGAAGTATATTTAGATGATTATGGAAAAATTATTATGAGTTACAATGTAACTGCTCAAGTACGTCGTTATTTTCCAGATACAGCTGAATAATGAGTTGTTATAAGTTACCAAGATACGTTAGCGTGTCTTGGTTTTTTTGTTGAAGTAATTTGAAGATAATGTACGTTTAATATTTATGAGGTGTTGACATTTGTTAAGTGCATTTAATAACAAAAGACAACTGATAAAGGCAGTAGACGCAATGAATTCCGAGCATTATTACTGTCCCAGCTGTAGGGAGTTAGTGATTTTAAAGAGAGGTTATAAAGTCAAGGCACATTTTGCCCATCGTTCCCACAGTTTATGTATACATGCTAAAGGAGAATCACAATTACATTATCAAATGAAATATCACATTGCTCAATCATATCTTTTGCATGGACAGAAGGTAGAAATAGAACCTTTTTTAACTGATATTCAGCAATACCCTGATCTTTTAATAAATGACAAATTTGTTATTGAATTACAACTTTCTACAATTCCATTTAATATCATAAAGCAGCGTACAAAAGGATTAATGTCTGTAGGAAAGCATGTAATTTGGTTGCTTCAAGGTCTACAATTTAGCCGAAATCAATTGACTCTAACACAGTTTCAAAGTAGTTTTATCCATCCAGAACAGCGCACACTTTATGAATGGGATGATAGAGAAAAGTCATTTTATTGTTATCATCACATTCAACATCTTGGAGGCAAGCGCTTTAGTGCAAGGAAAACACAGACTTCTCCACTTAATATATTAAAGTTACAATCACCATGCCCGTCAGTTTCCTTTAAATTAGCTAATCATCATATAAAATATTATATTCAACAATGTCGAAGACAAAATTCAGTTTTAGAACCAACTTTAAGTGCAATATATCAATTACGACTATCAGATGATCAAGCTACTCAATTTTTAGGTTATATTTTTCCCAATCAAATTTATATCAATTCTCATCCAATCGCATGGCAAGCACAGTTATTGTTGTATTTAGCACATAAAATTAACTTTAATTCCTTTAAATCAAGCGTTAAATTTAGGAATTTACTTTTTTCGAATGCAACAGAGGAAGATATTTTAAACATGTTAATTACACAATATAAACAAACATTTGATTCGATGTTTAAACGTGCAAAATAAGCTAGAACGTGAGAAAATTAGAAATATCACATTCACAAGGAGGTATATATAATGAGTCAACAACTAACTCGCGAAGAACAAGAACAACAATATCCTCAATATACTTGGGATTTAACTACTATTTTTGAAAGTGATGAAGCGTTCGAACAAGCGTTTAAATCAGTTGAAAATAAAATTGGAGAAGAGCAACGATATCAAGGACATCTTGGTGATAATGCACAAACATTATATGAGGCTTTGGCCTTTGAAGATGAACTAGGAAGTCAACTTGAAAAAGTATATGTTTATGCCCATTTAAAACAGGACCAAGATACTGCCAATGATAAATATACTGGTTTCGAGTCACGTGCGCATCAATTAATTATTAAGTTTAGCTCAGCTTGGAGCTTTTTAATTCCTGAAATTTTACAAATTGATGAAGTTAAACTTCAAACGTTCATCGATGAAAATGATAATTTAAAGCGATACGCGTTTGATTTAAAATTAATCAATGAAAAGCGTGAACATATTTTAGATGCAGATACGGAAAAATTATTAACTGAAGCTCAAGATGCATTATCAACACCGTCAAATGTCTATGGTATGTTTTCAAATGCAGATTTGGAATTTGAAGATGCAATTGATAAAGATGGTAATACACACCCATTAACACAAGGTACATTTATTAAATATCTAGAGTCAGATGACCGGAAGTTGCGTGAATCAGCATATAAAAATGTCTATAAAGCATATGGTTCTCATAATAATATGTTAGGCGCAACATTAGCTGGTGAAGTGAAAAAGAATGTATTTAATGCAAGAACGCATCATTATAAATCTGCACGTCAACGTGCATTAAGTAACAATCATATTCCAGAAGAAGTCTATGACAATTTAGTGGATACAGTTCACAAATATTTACCGTTATTACACAGATACACTAAATTACGTCAAGAATTACTAGGTTTAGATGACTTGAAAATGTACGACTTATATACACCATTAGTAAAAGATATTAAATTTGAAATGCCTTATGAAGAAGCGAAATCATGGATGCTTAAAGCACTAGAACCTATGGGCGAAGAATATTTAAATGTCGTCAAAGAAGGCTTAGAAAATCGTTGGGTAGACGTATATGAAAATAAAGGTAAACGTTCAGGTGGCTACTCTTCAGGTGCGCATTTGACGAATCCGTTTATTTTATTAAACTGGTCTGATACTATATCGGATTTGTATACATTAATTCATGAATTTGGACATTCAGCTCATAGTTATTTTAGTCGACAAAATCAACCTTCAAATGCGAGTGATTACTCAATATTTGTGGCAGAAGTTGCTTCTACATGTAATGAAGCGCTTTTAAGTGATTATATGGATAAGCATCTTGATGACGAACGTCGTTTACTATTATTAAACCAAGAGTTAGAACGTTTTAGAGCAACATTATTCCGTCAAACGATGTTTGCAGAATTTGAACACAAGATTCATCAAATTGAAGAAGCGGGAGAACCATTGACACCTACTCGCATGAACGAAGAATATGCAGCTTTAAATAAACAATATTTTGGAGAAACTGTGGAAACAGATGAAGATATCAGTAAAGAATGGTCTAGAATTCCACATTTCTATATGAATTATTATGTTTATCAATATGCAACAGGTTATAGTGCCGCTCAAAGTTTAAGTCATCAAATATTGACAGAAGGTAAACCGGCCGTAGAACGCTATATCAATGAATTCTTGAAAAAAGGTAGTTCAAATTATCCAATTGAAATATTGAAAAATGCCGGTGTTGACATGACTTCACCAAAACCAATCGAACAAGCATGTGAAGTATTTGAACAAAAATTAGATGCATTTGAAAAATTAATAAAAGCATAGGCTGTGGTGAATGTTCGTATTGGTCACGCTTACAATTTGTCAAGTTTGTGACAAATTGAATGAAACAAGAATTTCTTATTGAAACACCTTGTTGTGCGTGTTATATTATGAACATGAAATTAATCACATAACAAACATACCCCTTTGTTTGAAGTGAAAAATTTCTCCCATCCCCTTTGTTTAGCGTCGTGTAATCAGACACGGCGTTTTTTTTATACCCAAAAACAAAACATTCAAACGAGACACAAAAAATCAAACAAAGCAACCAAAAACACAAACAAAAAACGAACAGGGCCCCAGCACAAAGAAATTCCGTAAGAAATTTAACAGAAATGTGCAAGCTGGGGAACGGGGCCCCAGCACAAAGAATTTCTGTAAGAAATTCAACAGAAATGTGCAAGCTGGGGAAACAGGGCCCCAACAAAGAGAAATGCCCAAGTATTTCAACAAAAACGTGCCCCAGTAAGGTATTTAAAAAACAATTATATTTTTATGTATAGAAATGGGAGTTATCAAAGTAGCAGGGCGTTAATTGATTTCTTTGTTGGCAAAAAGCCGAACATTATTATCAGTAAATACAAAAACCACACATCAACTAGTATTAGATGCGTGGTTTTATATATGTGTAGATAAAGTATAAAATCTCCTACAATTTTGGCATTTTAGATTTCCAAAAATGTCCTTCAGGATAATATAATTTTTCGATTTTTTGTTGTAAAACGAGTTTTTTCAATTCTTTATTAAGCAATTTTTCTGGCCATTCATAAATGGTTAATAATTCTTCCATCGTGACAAGTTGTTTTTTCTGGATATATATTTCCAATTTAGGTGGAAGTTGCTTTTCAATCGGAGTGCCCATTAATTCGTTAATAATATACGTATATATATGGTATGGATATAATCCTTCAACTTTCAGACCTTCTTCATGAATGTTCTCATTGAAGAATACAAGTGAAGGAGATTGTTCAATTTCCATTTCTCTAGCAATATGAAGATCTACTTTCAGACTTTCAGTTAATTTACTAGTTTGTAAATCCTCTTTGAACACTTCATAATCAAGCCCAGCATTTTTAATACAATTACAAATCATATCTTCTGTAATAATATCGCATTTAGGGACAATCTCATTTTGCATTAAATGTATAAAGCGTTCAGCTCTGAGCCGACCTTGTAATTCTGCAGCTTTATAAGCTAAAGCAATATTATCAAACTCTGATGTACTTTGAGCTTGGCATTTGGTCAAGACGCGTAATGAAGGATTTAGTATATGTCTTATTCTAATGTATTGATTATATTCAATTCGAAGTTTAGAAATCAATGCAGATAATTTAAAGCAATCTGAGTCAAATGGGTCAAAAAATGAATAGATTTCAATTTTGCTTACAGGTGACAGATTTGCATCTTCACGACTCTCATTGTGCATTAATTTTAATTCTTCAGCCATGTTTTTCACCTTCAATGTCTAGTTAAGCATTTACCATATGGTTCGCAGTTAAGCGAAGTCGCTCATATAAGTATTCACCAACACCGGCTGGAAATTGTGCGGCTTGGATTGCTATATACATATTTTCCAACCATGCGTCACGTTCATATGTTGTAATTTTAAATCTTAAGTGTCGCTTCTTAAGCATTGGATGTCCATGTTCAGCTGTGTATAAATTAGGACCACCCAGAAATTGCGTTAAGAATTGCTTTTGCTTTCGACTTGTTTCTTGAAAATCTCCAGGAAATAAGTGATTAATTCTGTCGTCTTGTTCTACGAGAGCATAAAAATGATCTATCATCTTGTATAGCGCTTCTTGACCTATAATGTCGTAAGGTGTTGATGTCATGTAATCACCTATTTCTTGTAATTATATATCTAATATAACATGAATTTTTACATTTAAAAGTATTTCGCCTTCCAGTACAACGCTTTAATATTTATATAATCATTGTGCTTTGTAATCGAAGAATCGCTGTACTTTGTTCTTAGGTTTAACATAGTCAATTCCACATTCTTGAAGAAAATTTAGAAAGATTTGCTTGCCTTGTTCGTAATCATTAACCTCAAATTCAAGTTCATAGTCTTCAGTTCCCAAGTATTCACTATGGTCAAGAACAAGAAGTTGATGTTTAAAGTATACTTCCATGCGATGTGTTGTTAGGGAACCTAAAATGTTTAATTCATCATCAGTTATATCGAATTGCATCAATTGATGTTGAATATCTTCAGGAAATTGTTGTAATGTCAAAGTTTTACCAATTTCAGGTATAAGATTGGTGGAATGATTATATTCTGTTAATCCAACAGTTGCAGGTACTTTTAAAGTAAGTTCATAGCTGTCATCTTTGACACGGATGCGCAAAGCACTATGGTTAGCTTTCAGTTTAAAATCGCTAGTATCTATATAAAAATTTGTTTGTGAAAAAGGCATAACATTTTGAAAATACTTTTGACGGATATCATCATATTGTGAAGCAGTTAATAACTGTTTAAATTCAATTTCGTGATTTGTTGACATGGATTGACACTCCTTTAACACATGCTGTGATAATAACATTAATATTATGCAGTAATTCATCAAAAAGTTAAAGTAAACGTGTGCGCTGGGATATTATTAAACCACTGTGGTTTCTTTTGCAAGTACTAGTTTGAAACATGTGTTATGTATGAGATTTATGTTAAAATAGTAACGAAAATAAGGAGGAACAGGCATGCGTATTTATGTAAATGAAATTAAAGTTAAAGATGATGGCATTTATTGCTACTCAGATGACCCAACAGATGGTTTGGAAGAAGTAGGACAAATGCTTGTAGATAGTGATAATTATGGATTTGCTTACATATTAGATGATGGACAGTCCTATTCATACCTCATTTTTGTAGAAGAAACATGGTCAATGTTGCATGAAAATAGAGATAAAACCATTATTGTAAATGATGATTTGAAATTAGAACATTTTCAGGAAGAATTCGATTTTATACTAGATAATATCGTTGGCAATAATAATTATGGTAAGGAGTTTGTAGCAGCAGTAGAAAAAACTTTTGAACTAGAGTGAAGCGGAGTGAAGTAATATGAATCAATGGGATCAATTTTTAACACCTTATAAGCAAGCTGTAGATGAATTAAAAGTAAAACTTAAAGGATTACGTAAGCAATATGAAGTTGGAGAACATGCATCGCCCATTGAATTTGTCACCGGCCGTGTTAAGCCAATTACTAGTATAATCGATAAAGCGAATAAGAGAGGTATACCCTTTGATCGCTTGCAACAGGAAATGTATGATATCGCTGGATTAAGAATGATGTGTCAATTTGTAGATGATATTGATGTTGTTGTTAAGATGTTACGACAAAGACAGGATTTTAGAGTGATTGAAGAGCGTGACTATATTAATAATACAAAACAAAGTGGCTATCGTTCGTATCATGTAATTATCGAATATCCAATTGAGACATTAGATGGTCAGAAAAAGATTTTAGCTGAAATTCAAATTCGTACTTTAGCGATGAATTTCTGGGCTACGATCGAACACACATTACGTTATAAATATGATGGCGATTATCCAGATGAGATACAGCACCGATTAGAACGTGCTGCTGAAGCGGCTTATTTACTTGATGAAGAAATGTCTGAAATTAAAGAAGAAATACAAGAAGCACAAAAATATTATTCACAAAAACGAGCTAAAAAACATGATAATAATTAATGAGGTGTAAAGTAATGCGTTATACGATTCTATCCAAAGGTGACTCGAAGTCGAATGCATTAAAGCATAAAATGATTAGTCATATGAAGGACTTTCACATGACACAGAATGATGAGAATCCAGAAATAGTTATATCTGTTGGTGGAGATGGTACTTTACTTCAAGCATTTCATCAATACAGTCATATGCTTTCCCAAGTCGCTTTTGTAGGGGTGCACACTGGTCACTTAGGATTTTATGCTGATTGGTTACCTCATGAAGTGGAAAAATTAATTATAGAAATTAATAATTCTGAGTTTCAAGTCATTGAATACCCATTATTAGAAATGATTGTACGCTATAATGATAATGGTTATGAGACGCGTTACTTGGCATTGAATGAAGCAACGATGAAAACGGATAATGGCTCTACACTGGTTGTTGATGTTAATATTCGTGGTAAACATTTTGAACGCTTTAGAGGAGATGGTTTGTGTATCTCTACACCATCTGGGTCTACTGCTTATAATAAGGCGTTGGGAGGGGCATTAATTCATCCTTCCCTTGAAGCAATTCAAATTGCTGAAATTGCCTCAATCAATAATAGAGTATTCCGTACGGTCGGTTCACCACTTGTCTTGCCTAAGCACCATACATGTTATATCACACCTGTAAACCATGATACAATTCGTACAACCATTGATCATGTCAGCATTAAACATAAAAATGTCAGCGGTATTCAATATAGAGTTGCCAATGAAAAAGTAAGGTTTGCTCGTTTTAGACCTTTCCCATTTTGGAAACGTGTCCATGATTCCTTTATTGAAAGTGATGACGAACGATGAGATTCACTTATGCAATCAAATCACCTGATGTACTAAAGTCATTTTTACAACAACAAGGTTTTTCCAAGAAAACGACAAGCGCCATTAAACAAAATGGCGCTTTACTTGTTAATCATGAGCCGGTCACAGTGCGTTATCAATTGCAACCGGGAGATAAGCTCACGATTATTTTGCCTACTGAAATTCCAAGTGCTAATTTACAAGCCTTTCACCATCCACTTGATATTGTTTACGAAGATGATTATCTATTAATCGTATGTAAACCGAGTTTACAAAATTGTGCACCATCGAGGGAGCATCCACATGAAAGTTTAATTGAACAAGTGCTAGCTTATTGTCACGAGAATGATAATGATTTTACACCACATATTGTGACAAGACTGGATCGTAATACCACAGGTTTAGTGTTATTAGCTAAACATGGTCACATTCATCATCTCTTGTCACATATCAAAATAAACAAGCGTTATATAGCACTGTGTCATGGCGCAACTCAGCCAGAAGGAATTATAGAAGCGCCTATAGCCCGTGCAAATGATAGTATTATTACGCGGCAAGTTTCATCCACTGGTAAGTATGCTAAATCAACTTATCGAACGCTTAATAGCAAACAAAACGTTAGTTTATGTGAAGTTACATTACATACAGGACGCACACATCAAATCCGTGTACATTTTCAATACATTGGACATCCTTTGATAGGAGATGCGTTATATGGTGGAAATCATGATATGATTCACAACCATTGTTTGCAATGTACGGCATTACAATTTAAGCATCCTATTTTGCATAAAACGATATCAATAACTATTGATTATAAACAACTAATATGCCTGTATAACATGCTATAATAAACCAGTAATGGAGGTGTTCCAATTGTCTATGGAGATAGAGAAAGCGGACAATGATCAACATGCGGTATATAACCAATCACTACTAGATGAATTATTAAATAACAATGATATTGATGATTTTAGAAAAGAATTTCTCGCAATGCATTCATATGAGCAAAGCGAGTATTTTGAGGATAGCGATAATGTTATTAGACATAAAATATTTCAATTGTTATCACCTCAAGAAGTTGCTGGATTTTTCGATCAATTAGAAATAGATGATGAGGATTATGAGCAATTATTCGACACAATGAATGCACAATATGCAAGTAAAGTTTTAGAAGAAATGTCCTACGATAACGCGGTAGATATATTAAATGAGTTATCAAAACCCAAAGTAGCAAGTTTGCTGACATTGATGAATAAAGACGATGCCAATGAGATTAAGGCATTACTGCATTATGAAGAAGATACAGCCGGCGGGATTATGACGACGGAATATATATCATTAGAGGCTGAAACACCAGTTAAAGAAGCATTGATGCTTGTCAAATCACAAGCTCCTGATGCAGAGACCATCTATGTTATTTTCGCAACGAATGTAGAAGGACAATTGGTTGGTGTTCTATCATTACGTGACTTAATTGTTTCTGAAAATGATGCTTATATAGAGGACATTATGAGTGAGCGTGTAATTAGTGTGAACGTTGCAGACGATCAAGAGCATGTTGCACAAAAAATGAGAGACTATGATTTTATTGCGTTACCAGTTGTTGATTATCAGGACCATCTGCTTGGGATCATAACTATTGACGATATTTTAGATGTTATGGATGAAGAAGCTAGTGAAGACTATTCTCGTTTGGCCGGTGTTTCTGACATTGATTCAACGAATGATTCAATTGTAAAAACAGCAGCAAAACGTTTACCTTGGCTCATTATTTTAACATTTTTAGGTATGATAACAGCTACCATTTTAGGCAATTTTGAAGATACTTTATCTAAAGTTGCTTTATTAGCAGCATTTATTCCAATTATCAGCGGGATGTCAGGAAATTCAGGCACTCAATCACTAGCCGTTTCAGTTCGGAATATTTCGACAGGAGAGATTGATGAACAAAGTAAGTTTAGAGTTGCATTACGTGAAGCGGGGAGTGGCATGTTATCTGGTTCGGTTTGCGCTATCATCTTATTTCTAATTATCGTTGTTGTTTTCAAACAGCCGTTTTTAGCTTTAATTGTTGCAGCAAGTTTAACTATAGCTATGACGGTTGGTACTTTAGTAGGTTCCATGATTCCATTATTAATGAATAAAATAAACATCGATCCTGCAGTAGCAAGCGGTCCGTTTATTACTACAATTAATGACATTGTTAGTATGTTAATTTATTTCGGATTAGCAACATCATTTATGTCATATTTAACTTAGGGGGGCGCATATGGAGTTTTTCTCACTTGTAATTGTTGTCGTAGCGGCATTTTTTACGCCGATATTAGTAAATCGTTTAAATATTAGTTTTTTACCTGTTGTTGTAGCAGAAATTTTAATGGGAGTGATTATTGGGAATTCTTTTCTAAATTTAGTTGAAAAGGATAGCATGCTCAATATTTTATCAACGCTTGGCTTTATCTTTTTAATGTTTTTAAGTGGTCTTGAGATTGATTTTTCAGCCTTTAAAAAAGACACACGCAATCGTCAGGGGCAAAGTCAAGAGGATAAAAATGTGCCTAGCCATTTAAATATGGCGTTAACTGTTTTTATCTTTATTATGATTATTTCTATTGTTTTAGCTTATGCTTTTAAATGGCTAGGTTTAGTTGATGATGTGCTATTGATGATCATTATTATTTCGACAATTTCTTTAGGTGTTGTCGTGCCAACGCTAAAGGAAATGAATATTATGCGCACGACGATTGGACAGTTTATTTTATTAGTAGCAGTATTAGCAGACTTGTTTACTATGGTGTTATTGACAGTATACGGTGCATTAAATGGTCAAGGTGGCGGTTCGATATGGTTATCAGCGATTTTAGTTGTTTTTACCGCTATTTTTTATATTATTGGTATTCTGTTCAAACATATGTCCTTTTTACAAAAATTAATGTCAGGTACAACACAAATTGGAATCCGTGCGATTTTTGCATTAATTATTTTATTAGTAGCATTGGCTGAAGGCGTGGGTGCTGAATACATTTTAGGTGCGTTTTTAGCTGGTGTCGTAGTTTCATTACTTAAACCCGATGAGGAGCTTGTGCAAAAATTAGATTCATTTGGTTATGGCTTTTTTATACCGATATTTTTTATTATGGTTGGTGTAGATTTAGACATACCATCACTTATTAAGGAACCCGCTTTATTGATTATTATACCGGTATTGATAGGTGCATTTTTAATATCAAAACTCTTACCAGTATTATTTATTCGACGATGGTTTGATACGAAAACAACCATTGCGTCAGCATTTTTACTCACTTCAACATTGTCATTAGTTATTGCGACGGCGAAGATAGCTGAACAGCTAAAAACGATATCGTCAGAGACATCTGGTATTTTAATCCTCAGTGCCGTGATTACTTGTGTCTTTGTACCTGTTGTTTTTAAAAAATTATTCCCAATTCCAGATGAAGTTAATCGACGTATTGAAGTGGCGCTCATTGGGAAAAATCAACTAACCATACCAATTGCACAAAATCTAACATCACAGCTTTACAATGTGTCTTTATATTTTAGAAAAGATTTAAGTGATCATCGTCATTTGGCTGATAGTATTACTGTACTAGAAATCAATGATTATGACGAGGCGATATTAACTCGATTAGGTTTATTTGATAATGATATTGTCGTATGTGCAACCAATGATGATGATATCAATCGTCGTGTTGCGATGATGGCAGAAGAACACGGTGTTAATCGAGTGATTTGTCGTTTAGAGACAATGACTGATGACGTGGGAATGAAAAATTCTGGCATAGAAATATTCAGCAACTTTTTAAGCAATAAAATTTTTCTTAAAGGACTTATTGAAACACCCAATATGCTTAATTTACTAAGCAATGTGGAAACATCTTTATATGAAATTGAGATGTTAAATCATAAATATGAAAATCTAGAATTGCGTAATTTCCCATTTGGTGGCGATGTTATCTTTGTACGCATAATTAGAAATAATGAGTCTATCGTGCCACATGGTGATACACAGTTGCGTTATAAAGATCGTTTAATTGTAACAGGGTCTAAGGAATATGTAGATGAACTTAAAGGCGAGTTAGAATTTTATTATTAAGGGAGTGAAAATGTTACTCAATGTGAATTTGTAGTCCCGGCCCGGCAAGGTTGACTAGGATTGAAAAAACGTGGTATCAATGTATTTTCAATCCAGTCAACTACTGCCAATATTTAGTTTTAGCTTAAAACATAATGATGTCTCAGACTCAGGAACATACATGTTACACCACAAGTACCTAGGGCATTAAAACACTTTATTAGACACTAGAAATAGTGTTAAAATGTTGTATGATGCATAGAAGAGAGAGTTATGTATATAAAAAACGAAACAAGGAGATAGTTTAAATGTTAAATCTTGAAAATAAAACGTTTGTCATTATGGGTATTGCAAATAAACGCAGTATTGGGTTTGGCGTAGCTAAAGTATTAGATAAGTTAGGTGCAAAGTTGGTATTTACATACCGTAAAGAACGCAGCCGTAAAGAATTAGAAAAATTATTGGAACAATTAAATCAAAATGATCCAAAATTGTATCAAATTGATGTGCAAAAAGACGAAGATGTTATTAATGGTTTTGCTAAAATTGGTGAAGAAGTAGGCAATATTGATGGCGTTTATCATTCAATTGCCTTTGCAAATATCGAAGATTTACGTGGTCGCTTCTCTGAAACATCACGTGAAGGTTTCTTATTAGCTCAAGATATCAGTTCATATTCATTAACACTTGTAGCGCATGAAGCTAAAAAAATTATGCCTCATGGCGGTAGTATTGTGGCAACAACATATCTTGGTGGCGAATTTGCCGTTCAAAATTATAATGTGATGGGTGTAGCTAAAGCAAGTTTAGAAGCGAATGTTAAGTATTTAGCGCTAGACCTTGGGCAAGATAACATCCGTGTAAATGCGATTTCTGCTGGCCCAATTCGCACACTTAGTGCTAAAGGCGTAGGTGGTTTCAATACA
The DNA here is from genome assembly GCF_001836955.1 of Staphylococcus sp. HMSC063A07. Taxonomy (NCBI): domain Bacteria; kingdom Bacillati; phylum Bacillota; class Bacilli; order Caryophanales; family Staphylococcaceae; genus Staphylococcus; species Staphylococcus sp. HMSC063A07. The sequence goes on along the minus strand of NZ_KV830932.1, from coordinate 234,692 downwards.
ATTTTGAAAGAGATTGAGGAACGCGCTCCTTTACGTCGTAATGTAGATCAAGAAGAAGTCGGTAAGACAGCAGCATATTTACTTAGTGACTTATCTAGTGGTGTGACAGGTGAAAATATTCATGTAGATAGTGGATTCCACGCGATTAAATAATGATATTTTATTGAACACCGTTTGCACACCATAAATATATGGTAAGACACGGGCCCCAACAAAAAGAATTTCGATAAGAAATTCCACAAGCACAGGAAGTTGGGGTGGGCCTCAACAAAGAGATGTTTGAAATGAAAGCCAACAAACAAAGCGAGTTGGGGTAGCAAAAGAAAGCTGTTTCCTAAGAAAGCAAACCAACAATATAAAATGTTTTAAATAAGCCAGTAAATGAGTTTAAATACAACCCATTTACTGGCTATTTTTCTAGGAATGATGGTCCAGTTTCTTCTTTAGTTTGAAAATATTACACTGCTCTTATTAATCTTTAACGTCACTATTGGCTTTATCCATAATACGAGTGCGGTACTTAAAGATGTTGCTCGCGACTGTTTTCAACACTGCGTATAATGGAACTGCGATAAGTATGAGTGTAAATCCACCTAAATCGCCAGCTGCTAAAATAACGACGATAATTGTTAATGGGTGAATGCTTAACGATTTACCCATTACATTTGGTGTAATGACATTACCTTCAAGTTGTTGTGCAATTAATGTGACTATACAAACCCAGATAAATGTTGTAGGGCTATCGATAATTCCTAAAATGCCAGCTGGTGCGAATGACAACCATGGGCCTAAGAAAGGAATTAAGTTAGCAACACCAGCAAATAATACGAGTAAAGGTGTGTATGGTAATCCGATAATTGTATAACCGATATATAAGATGATTCCTAGGATAACACTAACGGTAACCTGTCCTTGGATATATGATTTTAATGTAAAGTTTAAATCTTGTAATAAACCTACAGCAAAAACTTTACGCTCTCCTTTGAAAAATTTAGCCACAGCTGGAATAAACTTTTCATGATCTTTTAACATATAAATTAAGAAGAACGGTACCATAACCAACAAGAAGATAGTAGAAATAAATGAAGTAATATAACTTAAAGAGTTGGCTAATACATCAGATACGCCATCTCCTAAAGACTTCACAGTATTATTAATACGAGTAGTCACATCACTAGGTAATTTATCCATTTGTTTTAGTGAGAAATTAATAATTCTTTCAACGTCATTTTGAATAGTTGGAATAGCATGAATTAAGCTATTAACATTTGAAATGATGATAGGTGCAATAAATGCAACAACAACTGCAACAATTGCAATCAAAGCAATAAAAATTGTCGTAATACTTGCCCATCTAGGGAAGCCAAATTTTTCCAATAATGTTTGAAATGGTAAACAAATATAAAATAGAAAACCACTTAGTATAAATGGAAGAAACACTGAACCAATGATGGTAGCAATTGGTGTGAATACGCTATGTACCTCCATAATTAATTTTATCAGTAAGAACAGAATTAATAATGCAACACCCGTTCTAAACCACACTTTATTAAGCATATGCTTAAGTCCTCCTAAATTTCATCATTCAATATATTTAAGTATATATCAAAACTTGTAACGACAAAAGTTATTTTAAATATAAACACAAATAAACAATTCAAGTTGAAGTCAAGATATTTTTTAAATGAACTTATCATTACTGTATTTTTCAAATCTTATTTTAAAAGTGAAAATCTCTTGTTACAATATGAATACGATAACTAGGGGGCCAGTCCAAATGTTAGATTTTAAGCCAGGTAAAATTAATAAACATATTTTACATAGTGATATATTACAAAGAGATATTACGTTATCTATATATTTACCCGAAACATATACTAATTTATCAAAATACCAAGTAATCATTTGCTTTGATGGGCTCGATTTTCTTAGATTTGGTCGTATTCAAAGAGTCTATGAACGCTTAAGACAAAATGAACAAATCCATCCAGCCATAATCGTAGGATTTAACTATGAAGATGTAGATAAGCGACGTGCTGAGTTTCATCCACAAGGTCAACGCAGTTCACAGACGATTCAAGCTGTAGGTAAAGAGTTGTTACCGTTTATAGATCAAACATTCCCAACATATAAAGTGGGTAACGCGCGATTATTAATAGGAGATAGCTTAGCCGGAAGTATTGCATTAATGATTGGGCTTACTTATCCGACAATATTTAGTCAAGTTGCCATGTTAAGTCCGATGTATGATGACTCAATTAGAGCACGCTTTGAAGCATGTCAACAACGTGATCAGTTGACGTTATGGCAAGCAATTGGATTGGAAGAGGAAGATTTCAAGTTACCAACGACAGGAGCGCCAGCCAATTTTCTAACACCAAATCGAGAATTGTCGGCACTAATAAAGCGTTATGGTATGTCACACGAATATGTGGAATTTGATGGCGGACATAATTGGAAATCCTGGAAACCAATGTTAGAGGATATTTTGAAATATTTCTTAAAGGTCGAAGAATAAGAAGATTTATAATATGCATAGATTACCAATGGGGCGTATCACAGGCAACACGATTGTTGATCAAAAAGCAGTTTGTTACAAGAAAGGTAGCGGGACTACGAATTTATTAGAATTCTGTCTCGCTCAGCGGCAAGAGTGACTAAGGTGGAAAAGCTTGATATAAGCATATTTTTAATACAGTCTATTCATATATAGTTTAGAGCTTAAAACGTAATTATGTTTTAAGCTCTAAATAGCTAGATTCATGCCAATAAAAATAATTCATATAATGAAATAATTTTTATTGTGCATTTAAGCTTATTTTTAAAGTTTTATAAAGCTTGTGCCGTCGGACGGATGATGATTTCATTAATTGAAGTTTCCACAGGTGTATCAATTGCAAATTGAATCGTACGTGCAACTTGTTCAGGTGGAATAGCTAGATTTGAGTAGAAGTCTTTAAGATTGTCTTTAATTTCTTGATCACTACCCTGTTGTGGTAATTCAGTTTGTACAGCTCCAGGTGAAATAACAGTTACACGTATATTTGATTGTACGCTTGCTTCCTCTTGTCGTAATGCTTCACTTGCTGCCCATACACCAAACTTAGTAGCTGAATATACACCTGTTGTTGCGCCAGATTGGTGTGCAGATAATGAAGCAATATTGATAATATGACCTGATTGTTGCTTACGCATAGTAGGTAAGGCAGCATCTATACCATATAAAGTTCCTTTTAAGTTAACATCAATCATTTGATCCCATTCTTCAACCAAACCTTTTGAAAATTCAGACAATGGCATTAGTCCTGCATTATTAATCCATACATCAATTTTTTTATAGTTTTCTAATGTCACTTGAGCTACTTTTTTACTTTCTTCTAGTTTTGATACATCTGCAGTAACATAGATGGCTTGACCACCATCATTTCTAATATCATTAACTAATTGAACCAAACGTTCCTTACGTCGCGCAGCAATTACTAAAATATTACCAGCTTTAGCTAACATTTTGGCAGTTGCTTCTCCTATACCACTACTTGCTCCTGTGATTACAATTACTTTTGACATATGTTAATCGTCTCCTTTTTCATCTTTCCTTAGGGCTACATAAGCCTCATAGCGTGCTTTTTCTGTATAACCATTTTTTTGTAGTTCTGCTAAATGTTGATGGATTTGTATCTTTTTGACTAGATATTCACGAGTAGATATAAGTTCATTAATTTGTGTATCCAATTTAGTTAAAGTGTTATTCAAAAGTTGAGTTGATAATTGATGATTGTGAAATTCTTTCATAATTTGTTTGATATCTTGTAATGACATACCAACATTTCGATAATGTGCAATCGCCATAAGCGTATCCATAGTTATTTCATTAAAAATACGAATACCTTGCTTATTTCTAGGTATATTAATTAAACCTTCTTTTTCGTAAAAACGTATAGTGTGTGGTGAAAGTCCAGTCTCATTAGATACTTCTTTGATTGTCTTCATTGAATCTCCTTTCCAACATATCTTAACCATAAACCCTTAGAGTAACTCTAAGTCAAGCTTTAAGTATAATGAAATTATAAAGGTGGTAGAGGGACTACGAAATCATTATGAATTCTGTCTCGCTCAGCGGCAAGAGTGACTAAGGTGAAAAAGCTTGATATAATCGTATTTTTAATACAGTTAACTACTGCCAATACAGAGATCAAAGCTCAAAATATAATTATGTCCCAGACTTAATAATATTATTAGTCAAAAATAATTAATTATTTATTTTTAAGTAACGGTTTTCATGTGATTTTGATATAATAGAGCTATGTAAAACAAAGGAGGGGTAACAATGATTTTAGGATTAGCATTGATTCCATCAAAATCATTTCAAGATGAGGTGAACGCATACCGTAAACGTTATGATACTCATTACGCTCAAATTAAACCTCATATCACAATCAAGGCGCAATTTCATATTAATGAAACGGAATTAGATTCAGTTAAACAAGATATTAAAGCTAGAATTAGTGATATTGCACCTATTGATGTACATGTGACAAAAGCATCAAGTTTTAAGCCAACTAATAATGTTATCTACTTTAAAGTTGCGAAAACAGATGAATTAGAAAAATTATTTAAACAATTTAATACAGATGCTTTTTATGGTATAGCTGAACATGCATTTGTCCCACACTTTACTATCGCTCAAGGTTTATCAAGCCAAGAGTTTGAAGATATTTATGGACAAGTTAAATTAGCAGGGGTAGACCATAAAGAAGTTATTGAAGCATTATCACTCTTAGAATATGACAATCAAGAAGATAAGTGGAATGTTATTGATACATTTCAATTTTAAACAATATGAATAAAAGATACTGTATGATGCACAGTCTAGTCATCATACAGTATCTTTTTTTAATGCGTATGTTTATTTGATTTAACGAAAAACGTGCCATAGAAAAATGCTAGAAATAGGAATACTATAGCTGAAAAGTAAAATGCATTATTCAAACTGTTTGTGAATTGAGTGATAAGACCGCCAAATAGTGGACCTATCATCGAACCAAAACCTTGCACACTATTAAAAACGCCCCATGTTTCTTCTTGCTCTTCGGGATTAATTTGTCCTGCCATAAACGTATTCCAAGCAGGGAGTAATAAACCATACATAAGGCCAATAAATAACGCAATTAACCACACAATCATGATGTTTGTGACTAATGACAGCCAGAAAATAAATGCTGTGTATAGTACAAAGCCAAAAATGATAATGCTATACATAAAGTTACGGCTATTATTGTCAATCATTTTAGATAAGAACAGCATAGAAAAGGCACAGGCCAATCCACCAATTACAATAGCAACGGTATATTCTATGGTTGTTACTTTGACAACTTTTGTCGCATACGTCGGTAAAATAGGAACGAGTGCTGAAACTGCTGCACCTTGGAGTAAAATACCAGGAAACAACACAAGATGTCGTTTCATAACGTTAATAATTTGACCGATTTGTTCTTTAACTGGCTTAGTATTGTAATTAGTTAATTGAATATTAACAAAGTAATACATAACCCAAGCAACAATGACAACTAAAGACATCATAAAGGCAAAGCGAGTAGGGTGCAATTTAACAAGCACATTCATAAACGCCCAACCAACGAGCAACCCAGAGAGCCATGCAAAATAAACATAACCCATTTGTTTGCCACGTTTATTTTCCTCTACACTTGATAACATGATAACCCAGATTGGGCTAACAGCGATACCGAGCATAATCGCTGATAAGATAATGATAATAGGGTTTGCTGGAACCCAAATCACTAAAAATAAACTAATAAAAGCGAGGAAAAAGCCTGCTGTTAGCACAAGCTTTGCTCCCCATTTTTTTAGTAGAAAACCTATAACGAAATTGGTAGATGCATCTGCAATAAAATGTATGGATAAAGCTGCAGATGTTACAGCCACGGAAATCGATGTGACAGTTGGCAAATAGTTTATATAACTAAGTGTATACATACCACGTGCGAATTCCATTAAAAATAAAATAATTAGCATGATGACAAAGCTTTTCTTACTATTTGTATGACTATTTGACAAAGAATCTTGCATACAATGGAACCCTTCCGTAAACTTCTTGATATTGTGATGAGTGATTGATTAAAGATAATAAATCAGTACATAATTTATATGTAGAATAGTCTACTTTTGTTTTTTTCATGCGTTGTGACATTGCTTGTAAAGCTTGTACATCATGCGTTAATTCAGATACACAGTTAATTGCATCTTCAGGTGTATCTGCAATTCTACCAAAACCTTTGTTTTCAAAATAACGCGCATTTTCTAACTCTTGTCCAGGTGCAGGGTTTAAAAAGACCATAGGAAGCGTTCTTGTTAGCGCTTCGGATATTGTGATGCCGCCTGGTTTTGTAATCATAAGTTGACTTGATGCCATCCATTCATTCATATTTTTAGTAAATCCTAGAATTAATACATTTTCTTGTTCTTTGAATTCAAAGGCTAATGATTGTTTTAAACCTTTGTTTTTGCCGCAAATCATCACAATTTGTGCGTGCGGACTCTTATCTAATATAGCTTTAATCAATTGGTCGAAACCTTTAGACACTCCGAATGCCCCTGCAGACATTAAAATCGTTGGTTTTTCTGGGTCTAATTTATGCTTTCTTAACCAAGCATCTTTATCAATCGGAGCTTCGAATTTATCTGATATTGGAATGCCTGTAACCTTAATATGAGATGCTGGAATGCCTACACTCATAAAATCAGCTTTGGTATCTTCAGTAGCTACATAATAACGCTGTGAATGCGGTGTGATCCAGTTTTTTTGCATACGATAATCTGTCATTACAGTTGCGATAGGTATGTTCATATTAAACTGTTCCGTTAAAACAGACATGACTGGTGTTGGAAAAGTCAAGAGGATCAAGTCAGGCTTTTCTTTCAACAGCAAGTTTATTAATTTATTTAAGCCATAATATTTGTAAAAACATTTATCTATCTCTTCAGGGCGACTATAGTAAAAGTTTTTGTACATATTGCGAAAATATTTAAAGCTATTGATATACCACTTTTTACAGATAGAAGTCAAAATTGGATGAGCTTCCATAAATAAGTCATGTTCAATAACACTGAGATGATCCAAATTCATTTCATTGAATTGGTTAACGATACTTTCTGTTACTTGTAAGTGTCCGTTACCAAAGGACCCAGTAATAATCAATATCTTTTTAGTTTGAGTAACCATAAATAGCCACCCTCCGTTAGTTTCAGTTTCAATTATATCTAAGCATTATAACACATTCATTCATCTTTGATAGTCGTCGTTGTCTTAATGTTACTAATCACTTAATAGTACTTTATTAATATAAAAATGTTAAATAATTAAGTCCTTACTATATTAATTGACTATATCTTTGTATATTACCATGGTAGCACGATTTTAATGAAATGTATTGTCATAATACAATTTATAGTAAATTTTTAAAATTTTTACCCTAAATTAATAAAGTTAAGCCCTAATTAATTTTTTGACTAATTAAATCGGATGTAAATGTTTTGATTGAAAAAGATAAGAATAAATTTATCATCATCTTTAAAACGTGTATAATGAAAGTATTGTAAAAAAAGTATTGTAAAAAAGGAGCGATACGTTTTGAATGCGAGCACATTATTTGAAAAAATTAGAGTAAAACAAGTAATTGGAACTTTAGATAGACACGTAACGGATATTACAACGGATTCACGTACAGCTAAATCAGGAAGTATTTTTGTAGCATCAAAAGGTTATACGGTAGACAGTCACAAATTTTGTCAAGATGTCATTAACCAAGGATGTCAAATTATTGTTGTGAAAAGTAAGCAAGAAGTCGAAGGCGATGTAACTCAAATTATTGTTAGTGAGACACTCAGAGTGGCAAGTTTGTTAGCGCATACCTTATTTGATTTTCCGAGCCATCAATTAACGACGTATGGTGTTACTGGAACAAATGGTAAAACTTCAATTGCTACCATGATTCATTTGATTTATCGTAAGTTACATAAAAATAGTGCTTATTTAGGAACAAATGGTTTCCAAATTAATGAGCAAAAGACAAAAGGTGCGAATACTACGCCTGAGACAGTGTCATTAACTAAAAAGATTAAAGAAGCCGTGGATGCTGGTGCAGAAGCGATGACAATGGAAGTGTCAAGTCATGGTTTAGCTTTAGGTCGACTTAGAGGTGTTGAATTTGATGTTGCTATATTTTCAAATTTAACACAAGATCACTTAGATTTTCATGGCACTATGGAAGCATATGGACATGCTAAATCATTACTCTTTAGTCAATTAGGAGAAGATTTATCTAAAGAAAAGTACGTAGTTTTAAACAACGATGATGCTTTTTCTGAATATTTAGCGTCAGTAACCCCATACGAAATTTTTACATACGGTATTGATAACGATGCGCAATTTAAAGCAATTCATATTAATGAATCATTACAAGGAGTAACATTTGAACTTGACACACCATTTGGTAACTATAATGTACAATCACCATATGTTGGTAAATTCAATATTTCAAACTTAATGGCAGCAATGATTGCTGTGTGGAGTAAAGGAATACCTTTTGAAACTATTGTCGAAGCAGTGAAAACGCTTGAACCGGTCGAAGGACGACTTGAAGTACTTGATCCGAATTTACCTATAGATTTGATTATTGATTACGCACATACAGCAGATGGAATGAACAAATTAATAGATGCTGTTAAACCATTCGTAAAACGAAAACTGATTTTCTTAGTAGGTATGGCGGGTGAACGTGATTTAACTAAAACTCCAGAAATGGGAACAGTAGCTTGTCGAGCAGATTATGTTATCTTTACACCAGATAACCCAGCTAATGATGATCCTAAAATGCTAACTTCAGAATTAGCTAAAGGGGCCACGCACGATAACTATGTTGAATTTGAAGATCGCGCAGAAGGCATTAGACATGCAATTGAAGTTGCCGAACCGGGGGATACAGTTGTATTAGCATCTAAAGGAAGAGAACCTTATCAAATTATGCCAGGACATGTTAAAGTTCCGCATAGGGATGATTTGATAGGCTTAGAAGCTGCCTATAAGAAATTTGGCGGTGGCCCCGTTGATCGTTAAACAACTGATTATTCATCATGAAACGGTTAATGTTTATCTATATAAGAATAAAGAAACAAATCATTTGTTGATAGCTATTCCAGATGTTTTCTGGTCTTTCGAAATATCTTTAGCTACACATATAAATAAAATTAACGATGAATTAATGATGCAATTATTTACTTTTAATAATGAACAAGATGCAAGTACAATTGCTTCTAAATTAACTGGTTGGATTGCGGATAATTTAAAAGGAGATTTATAAATGAGTTTAAAAGATGAAGTAGAGTCAAGAAAGACGTTTGCCATCATTTCTCACCCAGATGCTGGTAAAACAACGTTAACAGAAAAACTATTATACTTTAGCGGTGCGATTCGTGAAGCAGGTACTGTTAAAGGTAAAAAGAGTGGTAAATTTGCTACAAGTGACTGGATGAAAGTTGAGCAAGAACGTGGTATTTCAGTTACAAGTTCAGTTATGCAATTTGATTACGATAATTATAAAATCAATATTCTTGATACACCAGGGCATGAAGACTTTTCAGAAGATACGTATCGTACTTTAATGGCTGTTGATAGTGCTGTCATGGTTATCGACTGTGCTAAAGGAATCGAACCACAGACATTGAAGTTATTTAAAGTTTGTAAAATGAGAGGTATTCCGATTTTTACATTTATCAATAAGTTAGATAGAGTTGGTAAAGAACCATTTGAATTATTAGATGAAATTGAAGAAACATTGAATATTGATACATATCCAATGAATTGGCCTATCGGTATGGGACAAAACTTCTTTGGCATTATTGATCGCAAAACAAAAACAATTGAGCCATTTAGAGATGAAGAAAATATATTACATCTAAACGATGATTTTGAACTGCAAGAAGCGCATGCAATCCAGAGTGATAGTGCATTTAGCCAAGCAATTGAAGAAATGATGCTCGTTGATGAAGCTGGAGAGCAATTTGATGATGAGGCCTTATTAAGTGGCGATTTAACACCTGTATTCTTTGGGTCAGCATTAGCAAATTTTGGAGTGCAAAATTTCTTAAATGCTTATGTTGATTTTGCGCCAATGCCTCATGCAAGACAAACAAAAGAAGATATAGAAGTAAGTCCATTTGATGCTGATTTTTCAGGATTTATATTTAAAATTCAAGCCAATATGGATCCAAAACATAGAGATAGAATTGCCTTTATGCGTGTAGTAAGTGGTGCATTTGAGCGAGGTATGGATGTAACGTTACAGCGTACACTTAAAAAGCAAAAAATCACACGTTCTACTTCATTTATGGCAGACGATAAAGAGACGGTCAATCATGCAGTTGCTGGTGATATTATAGGTTTATATGATACGGGGAACTATCAAATTGGTGATACACTGGTTGGCGGTAAACAAAAATATAGTTTTCAAGATTTACCCCAATTTACCCCGGAAATATTTATGAAAGTATCTGCCAAAAACGTTATGAAACAAAAGCATTTTCATAAAGGTATAGAACAATTAGTACAAGAAGGTGCAATTCAATACTATAAAACATTACACACCAATCAAATTATTCTAGGTGCAGTAGGCCAGTTGCAATTTGAAGTATTTGAACACCGCATGAAGAACGAATATAACGTCGATGTTATCATGGAACCTGTAGGTAGAAAAATTGCTAGATGGATTGAAAACGAAGATGATATTAAAGATAAGATGAATACATCACGTTCTATTCTAGTTAAAGATAGATATGACCAACTTGTATTCCTTTTTGAAAATGAGTTTGCAACACGTTGGTTTGAGGAGAAATTCCCAGAAATAAAACTTTATAGCTTGTTGTAATTATATGAATCTTCAAGTTACTTATAAATTAGCCACACAATTTGTAGGCAATATATTGTACTAAGTTATCAATATATGTATAATATTGGTAACAAATGAATACCTATGACTGATGTCAGAGGGGAGTAACTTGAGATGTGGACAGGCACTTCGCTGCATTTATTAATAAAATGTCTGCATTAACACTTTATCGTCACTACGAAGGATGACTTCCGGTAAAGTGAGCGTCATCGCTTAGTGAGACCTTTGCTAATAATTTAGCATGGGTCTCTTTATTTGTATATCATGAACAAAGGAGTTGTCCGCTTTGGATCCGAGCTTAATTTTGCCTTATTTATGGGTTATACTCGTTCTTGTATTTTTGGAAGGCTTACTTGCCGCAGATAATGCAGTTGTAATGGCGGTAATGGTAAGACATTTACCACCAGAACAAAGAAAGAAAGCCTTGTTTTATGGATTATTAGGTGCTTTTATATTTAGATTTATTGCATTATTCTTAATTAGTATTATTGCGAACTTTTGGTTTATACAAGCAGCAGGGGCTGTTTACTTAATTTTTATGTCTATTAAAAATTTATGGAATTTCTTCCATAGTAAAGATGAACCTCAACCTGAAGGTGATGATCATCATTATGATGAACACGGGGTTGAAAAGAAATTAAGCCCATTACAATTCTGGGGCACTGTATTAAAAGTTGAGTTTGCAGATATCGCATTTGCAATTGATTCTATGTTAGCCGCAATGGCAATAGCTGTAACATTACCAAAAGTTGGAATTCATTTTGGTGGTATGGATTTAGGTCAATTTTCGGTGATGTTTATTGGCGGCATGATTGGTGTTATTCTAATGCGTTTTGCAGCAACATGGTTTGTAGAGCTACTTAACAAATATCCTGGCTTAGAAGGTGCAGCATTTGCTATTGTAGGTTGGGTAGGTATCAAGTTAGTTGTGATTGTTTTAGCACATAAAGACATTGCGGTGTTACCAGAAGATTTTCCACATTCAACTTTATGGCAAACTATATTCTGGGTAGTAATGATAGGTTTAGTTTTGGTAGGTTGGTTAACATCTGTACACAATAATAAAAAACGTGAACAACAATAAAGATAGATAACTTTGTCCATGGAGCATTCATGGGCAGAGTTTTTTTATAACTATAACAAATTGCAGATTTTAGTTAGACATATTAAGATTTAAAATATAGAAGTATATAGTAAAATGCTATAAATGTTCGTTATCATCAAGCAATTATACATTGATTGTGTCATAATAATAGAGTAATAAAAGTAAGGAGTTGTCATCTTTGGATAAGGGTAAAAAACAAGTGATACCTAGAAGTCAGTATCGAAGAAAAAGACGCGAATTTTTCCATAATGAAGAAAGAGAAGCACGAATTCAACAAGAGCAACAAGAAAAATTAAAACAAGCAAAAAAAGAAGCGCAGCAATCTAAAGTTAATGAAGAGCGTGTTAAAGATAATTTAAGAAAAGCACGTATTGAGAAATTAACGCAAGAAGAAATCCATCAACAACACAGTCAAGATATAAAAGAAAATACCCCAGACACTAGTATTCAAGATAATAATCATATAAAACAACCAGTTGGAAAAGAAACAAATAGTATTGATGATGAGAAAAATACAGTAGAACATCACGCTAAAAAAACTGACGAAAAAATAAAGCAACAGAATGCGATTGACCGTGCAGATAATTATCAAAATGATGAACCTATCCAACAGAAAACATCAGAAACAAAAGAAAAACCAAAAGAGACAGAATTACAAAATGATAGTAAAGATAATAAAGAGCAGCAACGAGATACATTAGAGAAACAGGAATCAAGACCTAAGAAAACGAATAAAAAACATAATAGTAAATTCAATCAGTCAACAACAAAAAAAGTCAATCAAGAAGAGCCACCTTTATACACACACCAGCAAATAAAGAAAGAAAATACACAACGTAAAAACGACACAGAGACAGTAAATTCAAAGGATGAACAAAAGCAACAAGCAGCAAATATAACAAGCGCTAAAAAGAACCATAAGCAAACACATCAAGAAAAGCCTAAAAAAACACAAACAGAACCCAATAAGGCAACTAAAGAGAATAAACAAGATAATATTAATAATGCACAGATTTTAGAAAGCATCACTAAATTCTTTAAAAAACATTGGGTTAAAGTTGTTATTGTTGTTGCATTAATTATATTAATTTTATTATTAAGTGCAATATTTAGAAATGTAAATAACACTGGAACAAATCAAAGTGGTTTACTCAACTCTGGAAATCATGATAAGAAATATACAGCTACTATGAAAAGTGCCAATAGCGCAGTTAAATCAGTAGTTACGGTGGAAAGTGAATCACCTAAAAACAGCACCTTACCCAAAGATACTAAAGACTCAGAAAGTGAAATTGGTTCAGGTGTCGTCTACAAAAAAGTGGACGGCGCCATTTATATTATGACCAATGCACATGTAGTAGGAAATGAAAAAAAACAAAAACTTACATATGGCAATAACCAAACAATTCAAGGAAAAGTTGTAGGAAAAGATAAATGGTCTGATATTGCTGTTATCAAAGCTGAAGCACCTAAAGACGATGCATTAACACCAATTGACATTGGCGATTCTAGTAATTTAATACTCGGACAATCCATTTTAGTGGTCGGTAACCCATTAGGCGTTGATTTTAAAGGCTCAGTTTCTAAGGGGATTATTTCTGGTATGAATCGTTTTGTACCAGCTGATTTAGATAAAGATGGTAAATATGATGTTTTATCGAAAGCATTTCAAGTTGATGCACCAGTTAACCCAGGGAATTCTGGTGGTGCTGTTGTGGATGAAAATGGTGACTTAATAGGTATTGCCTCTTTAAAAATCAACATGGATAACGTAGAAGGTATGGCATTTGCCATTCCAATTAATGATGCTCAAAAAATTGCAAAACAACTAGAAGATAAAGGGAAAGTTGTTTATCCTAATACAGGCATTGATTTACAAAATGTCGGCGACTTAAATGATACTGAAAGAAAAGCAATAAAATTACCGGACAAAGTAAAAAATGGTGTTGTGATTAAACAAATCGATACAGATTCTTTAGGTGAAAAATCGGGTTTAAAAACAGATGATGTCATAGTAGAATTAGATGGTAAGCTAATTGAAGATAATTTGAGATATAGACAGATTATATTTAGTCATAGAGAAGATTTAAAAACGATTACAGCAAAAATTTATCGTGATGGTGAGCTGAAAGAAGTAAAAATTAAATTGAAATAGTGTTGAGGTGAAGTAGATGTCTATCTTCAATCAGTTACTAAAGAAAACCACTCCTCAACAGGGGATTGTACTGTATTATTTAGTAGCCATCGTCATTGCATTTTTATTATTAAATTTACCATTTGTCCATAAACCTAATGTCAATGTCAATCCAATAGATACTTTATTTGTAGCTGTATCTGGTATTAGTGTGACTGGATTATCGCCAGTTAATATTGTAGACACATATTCTACATTTGGCCAAGTCATCATTCTAATCATTCTAAATATTGGTGGCATTGGTGTGATGGCTATTGGAACCCTATTATGGGTTGTATTAGGTAAACGTATTGGGATACGTGAACGTCAACTCATTATGCTTGATAATAATAGGGAAACGATGAGTGGAACAGTTAAATTAATACTTGATATTGTAAAAACCATATTTGTTATTGAATTAGTCGGTGCATTATTACTAGCATTTTATTTTTATAGAGATAATCCAGATTTAAAAAACGCTTTAATGCAAGGTTTATTTGTGTCAATATCAGCTACTACAAATGGGGGCTTAGATATAACAGGGGAATCTCTTATTCCTTATGCAAATGATTACTTTGTCCAAACTATCGTGATGGTATTAATTATTTTAGGTTCCATTGGATTCCCAGTACTATTAGAGACAAAAGCATATATAAAAAATAGAATAACTAACTTCAGATTTTCATTATTTACAAAAATAACGACATCAACTTATTTCTTCTTATTCTTTTTTGGGATTATAGCAATTTTAGCACTAGAACATAATCATGCATTTAAAGGACTTAGTTGGCATCAGGAATTATTTTATTCATTCTTTCAGTCAGCAACTACAAGAAGTGCAGGATTACAAACGATAGATGTGACTAACTTCAGTGATGCTACAAATATTATTATGAGTTTACTCATGTTTATTGGTTCATCTCCTAGTTCTGTAGGTGGTGGAATTCGAACAACTACATTTGCTATCTTAATATTATTTGCACTTAATTTTAGTAATAATGAAGAAAAAACATCTATTAAAGTTTTCAATAGAGAATTGCATATTATGGATATACAACGATCATTTGCTGTATTTATAATGGCAAGTATTTTAACCTTTGTAAGTATGATTGTTATTGCTACAGCTGAGAATGGTAAATTAACTTTCTTACAAGTGTTTTTTGAAGTGATGTCTGCGTTTGGTACTTGCGGGTTAACACTAGGGGTAACTGATGATATTAGCAATGTGACTAAAATAGTATTAATGGTTCTTATGTTTATAGGACGTGTAGGTTTGATTTCATTTATTATAATGATTGCCGGTCGAAGAGAACCAGATAAATATCATTATCCAAAAGAGCGTATTCAAATTGGTTAATTATCACTTGTACGTTGGAATAGAAGCAAAACGATAGTTTAATAATTAATTACACAATCTTGTCGGGGCGAGACTACGAATTCATATTGAATTCTGTCTCGCGCCTTTTTTAATATTTCTTAATATGTCTAGCTGTTGATGAAGAATTTAAAAACATACAGAAACTTGTTTAACATGGATTGTTTAATATGATCGATGTTAAACTAAAGTTGACAGGAGGATGGCAATATGGAGAAAAATGAGAGAATTAGTGTTGACGTCATTACTACTACGGATATGCATAGTCAATTCTTAAATGGAAATTATGGCTCAAATATATATAGAGCAGGGCAATACGTAAAAGATATTAGAAAACGTAATAAACATGTCTTGTTACTTGATAGTGGAGGAAGTTTAGCCGGCTCGTTACCAGCTTATTACTATGCCATAGTTGCTCCATATAAGCGACATCCTATGATAAAACTAATGAATGCGATGCAATATGATGCAAGTGGTATTAGTTCAGATGAATTTAAGTTTGGTCTGTCCTTTTTAACACGCTCAGTATCACTTGCAAGGTTTCCATGGTTATCCGCAAATATAGAATATAACATGACACGTGAGCCATACTTTTCAACGCCTTATGTAATCAAACAATATCAAGATGTGAGAATTGGTATTATAGGATTAACCGCAGATGGATTAATGAAAAATGAATACGCTGAAATGGAACCAGATGTAAAAATCGAGAAAACCTTACTATCTGCTAAACGCTGGATTCGTTATATTCATGAAACTGAAAAAATTGATTTTTTAATTGTAATTTATCATGGTGGTTTAGATAAAATAAGCCAAACTACAAATAGTCGTCATAGTGAAAATGCAAATGAAGCTGAGAAATTAATACGTGAGATGGGTGTGATAGATTTAATTATTACGGCGCATCAACATCAAACGGTAATAGGTAAAGACAATGAAACGGTGTATGTACAAGCTGGACAAAACGCTGAAGAATTGGTTCATATTAATATACAGTTTAAAAAACGCACGAATAGCTATGAAATAGAACATGTCAATGCCGAAGCTATAAATTTAAATCAACATAATGAAGATGAAGCATTATTAAAGTTAACATATTATGATAGAAAAGCAGTTACACATTGGTCTAATGAAATCATTGCTGAAACCTCGTGCTCCTTACAAGTAAATAGCTTAGAAGATATGGTAGCGGGTTCACATCACTTTACACAACTGCTGCATGACAGTTTGCGGTATGCATTTAACAATAATATCACCTGTGTTAATGTGCCTAGAAATGGAGAGCAAGGGTTAAAACAGCAGATACAAAATAAAGATATTTATGAAGCATATCCTCATCCAGACAAACCCATTGATATAACGCTGTTAGGTCAACAGATCAAAGATATCTTAGAATATAGTTATGCACATTTGGAAATTGAAGATGACCATTTGAAACAAACTGTGATAGATGAAACATTATGCACGCAATGGCAAGGATTTAATTATGAAGTGAATATGAAAAAGCCGCCATTTCAAAGGGTTACTATTAAAGGAATTGATTTAAATGGTAGTTATCGTGTTACTATGACCGATTATTGTTTTAGAAATTATCAGTTTATCATTGGTGACGTTATAGTAAACAGAGATAGTTTTGAATATCCAATGTCATTTATTATGACAAAACTATTAAACACCCATGACTATCGCCCTCAAATTAAAAATAATTTTATTGTAAACTCCTAACAATGATGCTTCATTAATTATAAACGTAGTGTAGCATTCAATTACTTGTTTTAAACTAAAAAATAAAAGCATTTCTTAGCTGCATAGACTAAGAAATGCTTTTTAACCATGAAATATTAATAATAGAATAATTGCAACAATCTGAGCAACAGATGTTGTTGCAATGCGACGTGTATAATGATAGCTGAGGGATAAAATAAGTTGACATACAAAGATGAAAACAACAATCCACCAATTATCTAAGTAAATAAACAAGGAACTGGAACATAATGCTGTAATTAGTACTTGTAACCAATATGGTAAATGAAATGCATTTAATTCCTTTTGCAGCACAGTTCGCATATATAATTCATGGCATGGTATGACAAATAATAAAGTAATTAGCATTTGCCATTTATAATGAACACCTGTTTTCGTTAATTCTTTAATTAATTCAGTGTAACTTAAATCATTTGAAATAAACGAGAATATTAACTGAATAATAATGAGTAAAAGGGCTGTAATTAATCCAACACCAATTGAAGTCAATAATCTTTTTGACTTAATGTCTCGCTGATAAAATACATAGCTTATTCCAGCAATTAGCATAATACCAGTATATAGGTACCAATATTCTTGATGTTCGCCCCACATCACAAGTAAAATAAGGTGAAATACGATAAAGCTTGCAATAAACCATTTTAAAGCATTAGATATCTTCTTCATTGAAAATTAACCTTCTTGTTCAACGATTTTATACCGTTTATGATTAATTACAGTTTTTTCAGGTAAATCTAAGTCATTGAAATTTTCCATGATAGTCAAATCAACAATAACAGAGTTATCATTTATTTTTTCAACACGGCCTCTTAAACCGTCATAAAATTCTACAATATTACCTACTTCAGCAACAGTCATTCTGAGTCCTCCCTCAAATCATAGCTAAATTTTATTTTACTAAAAATTACACTACAAATAAACAAATTTCTCTTATAAATGCATATTTAAAGCTAAAATATGAAAAAAATGTCATAAATGAGTTAATGATTGGAAATTTTATTGGAATTAAGGCATAAAGTAAATAAGGGCATAAAGAAGAGAACTAAGGAGAGATAGAATGAAGTTTATAAGTAATAATAATATTACTGATCCAACACTTAATCTTGCCATGGAGGAATATGTTTTAAAACAATTACCCTCAGAGGAAAGCTATTTCTTATTTTACGTGAATCGACCATCAATCATAGTTGGGAAGAACCAAAATACGATTGAAGAAGTAAACAAGGAATACATTGATGAACATCATATTGACGTGGTACGTCGTATTTCAGGTGGTGGTGCTGTTTATCATGATACAGGAAACCTAAACTTTAGTTTTATAACTGATGATGATGGAAATAGCTTTCATAATTTCAAAAAATTTACCGAGCCCATTGTTCAAGCATTACAGTCATTAGGAGTAAATGCTGAAATGACAGGACGTAATGACATTCAAGTAGGTAGCGCAAAAATTTCTGGGAATGCAATGGTAAAAGTCAAAGATCGAATGTTTAGTCATGGCACATTAATGTTGAATAGTGAATTAGATGAAGTGCAGAATGCTTTACGTGTTAACCCAGCAAAAATAAAATCTAAAGGTATCAAATCCGTACGTAAACGTGTTGCCAATATTGAAGAGTTTTTAACAGAAAAAATTACTATTGAAGAGTTTAAACAAATTATTTTAAAAACGATTTTCGGTGAACATGAAGTAGAAGAATATCATTTAACTGATGACGATTGGAAAAAAATAGAACAATTAAGCAATGAAAAATACAGAACATGGGAATGGAATTACGGTAGAAACCCTAAATATAATTTTGAAAGAGAACATAAATTTGAGCGTGGTTTTATACAAATAAAACTAGATGTTAAAAAAGGAAAAATCGAACATGCTAAAATATTTGGTGATTTCTTTGGAGAAGGTAATATTACAGAATTAGAACAAGCATTAATTGGGTGCTTACATGATTATCCTCACATCAAAGAGGCTTTAGCTGATTATGATTTTTATTATTATTTTGGAGATATTGATAAAGATGAAATAATTAAGTTAATGTCCTAAGCATTAATTAAGGGCTATTCGCTTACTTGTTTAAGTAGTGAATAGCCCTTTTAGGATTTATACCAGGATCCGGATTTAGTCATTTAGAAACGCCTCCAATTTTTTGTATTCGTTTGTGTAATTCATAAAGTCTGTTTCGTTTTTATCAATGAGTGCCTTATCAATCAAGGTGGTTAACTTATCCTTTCTAGCCTTTCTTAGCGCCTCATCAATAATAAGTTCAACGCCTAAGTCGTTAACTGTAGTGACAAATTGATCAAGAGTTGTGTGTTGCACATTAGTATTATAATGCATAAGAAACACGACCTTTCTACATATTTAATTTATTTAAAATTAGTATACATCTGTTCAATTTCGAAATCAATGAATATTCTGACATTTGTTCGAGAAAAAGGTGTAAATATATTTTTAAGGTATAACTTGACATTAAATAAAAATGATATAAAATATTAGTCAGTTATATGTTTTAAAGAATATATAATACTTTAATCGAAAGAAAGGAAGGTTACTCTATGGACAAAAAAACCATATATGTTATACGTAAAGGAGATATGGTCATACGACCCATTATCGACGATTATGGACATGCTCAAGGAACAGAAATCATTAAATTTGACACCACAAAAGAAAGAAGCCCATTTAAAACGCAGAAAATTATAGAAAGATCTTGCAAGTTTTACGGAAATAATTATCTTAGCAAAAAAGCAGAAACAAGTAGAATCGCTCGTATTAATAGCAAACCTCCGATATTACTCACTCCCTTATTCCCAACTTATTTTTTTCCAACACATTCTGACAGACAAGAAGAAAACATATGGATTAATATGCATTTTATTGTAGATATTAAGCCTTTAAAGCACAGAAAAAGTAAAGTCATTTTTGCTAATCATGAAACACTTATCATAAATGTGTCATTTCATAGTATGTGGCATCAATATATAAATGCCATTTTTTATTACTACATGGTAGATAAACAATCTAAAATGCGTTCAAATAACCCCGATATGCCTATTGATTATGAAAAATCCTCACTAAATATTTACGAAGCACTTTCCCAATATTCTCTATTAGATAATAAATAGCAGTGTGTTTAAATTTAAATTATGCGGGATGTTTATATTAATTTAGTGTAAATATTCCGTATAAATTTTAAAGAATATCTATTGCAAAAATCACGTTTATTGTTATAATAGTATTTGTGCTCATTGGAGATACTATACATTAATCCACAGTAGCTCAGTGGTAGAGCTATCGGCTGTTAACCGATCGGTCGTAGGTTCGAGTCCTACCTGTGGAGCCATGGAAACGTACTCAAGTTGGCTGAAGAGGCGCCCCTGCTAAGGGTGTAGGTCGCGAGAGCGGCGCGAGGGTTCGAATCCCTCCGTTTCCGTAATATCATTAACCCCATTAAATCAACGTTTAATTCACGTGATTTAATGGGGTTTTTATATAGATATAGTTTAATGGTGTGGATTAATCTAAATGTTTATTAATTACTGAATCTGCAAGAGTACAATCAGAATCGCAAAAGTTAACTTATTTAAAAGAATTAGGTGAAGATGGAGAGTACAAATATGTAGCTAAAATAGATAATAAGACATCTAAAATATGTCACTCATTAAATGGTAAAGTTTTTAAAGTTAAAGATATGGTTCCAGGTATTAATGCACCTCCTATGCACCCATGGTGTAGAAGTACAACTGTTCCGAATGTTGGTAATTGGCGAGATCAATTCTTTAAAGAAAGTAAAAGTAAATATAAAGTAGAAGATAAAGAAAAACATACTAGTCAATATGAAAAATCACAAGATAAAGCCAAAAAAGAAATGATACAAATGATAAATGATGGTAGAATAAAAGTAGAATTAAATGTGGAAAAACAAAATAGGCATTCTTTAAATAATAAATTGTATTTGGAGAATAAAAAGTTTGCATTAAAAAACAATGAGAAATTACCTAGCTACACTATACTTTCTAATAATGAGTTAAATAGATTATTAAAAATATACTCGACAACTGGAAAAATTCTAGTTAATAAAGGTGGTTTTAGTCGTAAAGAAATTATTGATTTCGAAAAAATTATAGGAAAAGCTTTTGTAGAAGGAAAATATATTGAGACATCATTCGGCAAAGTTCATTATTCAAAAACAGGTTCTCATATAGTACCTTTCATAAGTAAGGAGAATTAAAATGTTAATCAAAGATGTATATCGTAAAAATGTTATTGTCATACTTAATAACAAGGAAAAATTTAAAGGTTTTGTGATTGATTATGAAAATCCATTAGAAAGTGATACTGGAAACTATTGCATGGATTTAGCAACAGATTTAGGTTTTTACTCTATTGATGAATCAGAGATTAAAGAAATAAAATTAATGTTATAATAGCATCCTTTCTACACAGATAAATAGAAAGTGGTGCTATTTTTATACGATTTTTTAACCTTTTCGAAAGGTTATTTTTTATGCCCAAACCATGCTTATGGCGTTAAAAGGTGCAAGTGTTAAGTCCGAACCATGCATGACTTAAAACTAATCAAGAGTAAATATATGAGGTGTAAAATATGCAAACTAAGAAGACCAACATGTTGAAATTAAAGTTACAGTTTTTCGCAGAAGAATCAGAAAATAATGCGTAGACATCTTATAAACTAGAAAAATAAGTTATAGACGAACTGAATCAAGCGTTTTAATCGTGTCTTAATTGGTGTGTTTTTTTGTCTCAAAATAATTATGCCAAAAGACATAATATATATGAGGTGAGTGAATGAAGAAAAAATAAAAGCACCCAAAAGCATTAAATGCTCAATTAAAGTAAACTTGGTCATTCTACAAATTGAGCTAGCTTTTGAGTACTAAACAATTGAGGGGTTTGCTTCCCTCTCTAATATAAGTATAACATAATCCTCATTTCAAATATATGAAAATAAAAGTGTATAACAGAAACAAAATTAAAGTAATAACCCCACCTAATATAGTAACTACTATCAATTCGGATGAAAAATTATTAATTTTATTCTTTTCTTTTAAATATTTAGTTAAATAAACAGAACTATACATTGATATTAAAAGTAGGATTATAAATGCAATTGAATTCATGTCTATTGCCACCCTACATATGTCATTATATTAAATTTCCCTTTCGCGACTACACCACTTTTAACTCCACCGTGACCTAAAAAACCTACTAAACCACTAACCATATTATCGGGAAATTCATGACGAATGGTTTTTTTGGATAAATCTTGATATTCATCATAAAATTTGACATCTTTGGGGTTAGTTTTAATTTGATCATCGAAGATTCCAGATAATCCAAGTTTAACATCCGTCCCTATATCGGCAGGTTCTTTAGGTTCAGTACCCGCATAAACCATGTAAACCGTATCATTATCTACTTTGCCGTTACTATCTATAGGCGATAGAGCCATCGCTTGAAATCCATTCGCTTTATCAATGCGCGAAGCTTGAATTTTAAAATTTTGAGTAGTGCCATCAGAATTTTTAATCTTATTTTTACTGAATTTTTTTGTATCATAAGAGTTGCCAGCAAGTCTATAATATGTGTTATCTTTATTATGTAAAGCAGTCATAAATTCACCTCAAAGGGATTGATTTTTTGAATAAAAAAATATTTTTAGCAGTTATAATATTAATTAGTATAGTTTTAATCACAGGAGCCGTCTATTTAAAAATGAAATATGACGAAAAAAAAGAAAAAGAACAAAAGTACTATAATGAACAAAAAGAAAGAATAGAACTTTTTATGAAATATAATGTTAAAGGATATAGGACAATACATTTTACTGCAATAGAAAAAAATCCAATGGATGGCTATGATATTAGCGGTTATATAAATAATGATAAAAAAATAGCTTTTACAGCTGGTGTAAGATCTTTAGATGATTTTCAATTTGATGGAAACATATCAAGCTCTGCCAAACTTGAAGTAATGTATAAAAACAATCCGAAACCTGTATCTGAAATAAAGAAAGAACAAAACAAAAAAGAGGATAAGTAAATCAAAGTTGTAACTAAGTGACATTTTAAGTGATGTTTTTACGCTGAGATATGTTCTTTGTTGTAGTGAGAAATGGTATTTGTATATATTGGACTTGTATACCAGGTAATTCATTTTTGTCATCTATGCTAACAGCAACAACCACTATTATAATATTTTTTATTGTTAATAAATGGGGAAGAAAATCATAGAAAAGAGAAAGTAAAACCGTGCTCATTTGAGCGTAGTTTTTTATACAAAACAAGGAACGTTCCCTACAGCTTATAATGACTGGTGTTATAGTATTTTAAAATACCCTCCGTTTCCGTAATATCATTAACCCCATTAAATCAACGTTTAATTCACGTGATTTAATGGAGTTTTGTTTGTGACTTTTAAAAATTCACTACCTAACTTTATTTGTTCTTTTTATCAGATTTTTTTCCATCCAATTGTTTATCTACGTCTTTATCTCGATGCTTATCTTTAATCTCTTTTTTATCATTGCGTTTATCTGCACTTTCTTTCTCTGTCTTTTCGGCATGACCACAAGCGCCTAGTACGAGTGTACTTGCAAGTAAAATTCCAAAGAACTTTTTCATATGTGTTCCTCCTAAAATTTGATTGACAGCAGTATTTCAACAATATTCTGAAAAAAGTTGTACTTCAACCTATAAGTTAACAATATTAAGAGTTGAAATCATCTTATGAGATGGTGTTATAAAAATGCAACTATAAGTTATTGTTGTTGTTTGGATGATTTACTGTCAATTTTATCTTTAATAAATTTAATAATATAACCTGTGATAATCGCTTTTATTACGCGTTTTAGAAAGTTTTTCATGTATTTACTCCTCTAATTTGAATTAGTCTATACATGTTTATACCCATTTAGCATAAAAATAAAGCTTACATGTTTGAGTTGAGCAGTAAACTTTAAAACTATTTCCTTTTATTTTTAATAAAAGAATGTGTGGTTTTTAATTATTGTTATATGAATTAAAAAATAATAAAAAGACGGGTATTTAGTCTACATCGACTTTAATACTCGCCTTATAAAGCTTACATGATTTATTGTTTATAACGCACCGCCTAAAGCACTTAAATAGATAGCTATTGCATACAGTACACCAAAAAATGTATTGGCTTTGCCAGTAGCTACCATAGCTGGCATCATAGTTTCAGGTGTATCGTTTTTATTAAAACGACGTACAGCTTTGACTGGCATAGGGAAAGATAAAATGGGTAATAGATAAAGTAATGAGCCTTGTGGTTTAAATAGAGCAGTATAAATCACAATAAGATATGCAATGACATATAAAATGGCCATGAGTGTGAT
Organism: Staphylococcus sp. HMSC063A07; assembly: GCF_001836955.1. Lineage (NCBI taxonomy): Bacteria > Bacillati > Bacillota > Bacilli > Caryophanales > Staphylococcaceae > Staphylococcus > Staphylococcus sp. HMSC063A07. The sequence continues at coordinate 209,932 of NZ_KV830932.1, read as the reverse complement.
GGATGCTTTTTTACCTAGTAAAATTGGCAAAGTTTTACGTCCACTTTCTTTATCTTTTACTCGATCACGTATATTGTTTGCCATATTAATAAGTCCTATTGTTATAACTATAGGTATACTCACCCAAACAGCATAGCCTTGTATATTACCTGTTTGGATAAAAAATGATAATAAAATGATAATCATACCCATAAATATACCTGAAAACAATTCTCCTAACGGTGTCCAAGAAATCGGTATTGGACCTCCAGTATATAAATAGCCTACTGCCATACAAACTAAGCCGACAGGAATAATCCAGAAGGAACTTTGTACAGCTAAGAATATACCGAGTAATGCCGCAATAATATAAAATGCAACCGCAAGTTGCATGACGGATTTCGGACTCATACCATTGCGAACAATAGCGCCTCCAATACCTACAGAATTGTGGTCATCTAAACCTTTTTTGAAATCATAGTATTCGTTAAACATGTTTGTAGCTGCTTGTATTAATAAACAAGCTAGTAACATAGCTAAAAATAAACTAAATTTAAATTGGTCTTTGCTACCTAATAGAAAAAGTTTCGAAGCAGCACTCCCAACTAATACAGGAACTACTGCCGCTGTTAGAGTATGAGGTCGCATAAGCTGCCAATATTTATTGACAGTTGAGTATTGAGAATATTTATTTGACATAATAGATGATACCTCTTAAAAAGATTTATTTTATTATAGATATTTTAAAGGAATCGTACATAAAGGTCAATTAACGGAGAAAATGATATGTTTATTTAAGCAATTAGCCATACAGGTAACTTTAAAAATGATACAATAATGTAATGAATAAATATAGATATGAAAGAAGTGAAATGAATGGCTGCGAATCTTTTAGAAGACGAGATTAATCATGTGTTATATTCGAGTAATAAAGATTGGGTGTCAGTAGAGACAAAGTTACATCGTGAGCTTAATCCAAGTGAATTACTTCAACTAACTGAAGCACAAGCGGGAGATCGTTTTTACTTACGTTTAAATGATAATAAGTCTTCGTTTTTCGGCTATCATGCAATTCAAAAATTTCAAAATAACTTTGATAATAAACAGAATATATTTCGAGAATGGGAAAAATTCAAACATGATATTGAGTTGATTTATCCAGAAACGGATAAACATCATTTAAGGATTTGCGGTGGATTTCAATTTTCCAGTCATAAGTCAGATGATGAATGGCGCGAGTTTAGTATTAATCATTTTATAGTCCCTGAAGTGTTAATTTCAAGGGATGAAGAGGGTACTGTACTAACTTATACGACAAAACGGCTATCTTTCGATATGTCCCGTTTCAAAGAGATCATTGATTATTTTGAACATGCAGATATCACTTTAGACGATGATGAAATTTTAAATGTTACTAAAATGGAAGATATTTATAAAGATGAATGGCGGGACTTGGTTCAAGAGACCATTGACTACATAGATGTGCACAAAAAAATTGTTTTAGCACGACGGAGACTAGTGAAATTTGCTAATAACATTAATATTGCGCATGTGCTTGAGCGTGCAATGGCTAATGAAAGAAATAGTTATATTTTTCTTATCGAGTCTAATGAATCCATTTTCATTTCACAAACGCCGGAACAATTATTTAAAGTTGAGAATCATGTTTTATCAACTAAAGCAGTTGCCGGAACGATTAAACGTACACATGAAGAAGCAGAAGATAAAGCAAATGTTGAAGCATTTTTAAATGATCGTAAAAATTTAGATGAACATCGTTTTGTTGTTAATAGCATTTTAAATGATATTGAACCATATGTAACGCAGGTGGATTATAACAAAACACCTAATATTTTAAAAAATGACCACTTATATCATTTATATACTCAAATTACAGGCAAATTAAATGATAAACCTTACAGTGATTTAATTGACTTTATGCATCCTACTCCAGCACTAGGAGGATATCCTAAGGAAGAAGCTTTACACTATATAGAACAAAAAGAGTTTGGTACGCGAGGACTTTATGGTTCACCGGTTGGCTTTATTGATGTATATAATGATTGCGAATTTATAGTTGCCATTCGATCAATGCTTGTGAAACAAAATCAAGCTACTTTATTTGCTGGTTGTGGCATTGTTAAAGAATCTAATCCTGATAGTGAAGTGGCTGAAACGGCAGTTAAATTCTTACCGATGATGAATGCATTAGGAGTTGTGAATAAGAATGAATCATAGAGAAGCATTAACATTACAAGTGTTTACGTTTGCGTCTGAACTATTTGCTTATGGTGTGAGAGAAGTAGTGATTAGTCCGGGATCAAGGTCAACGCCGTTAGCAATTGCTTTTGAAGCTCATCCAGATATCAAAACTTGGATACATCCTGATGAACGTAGTGCTGCCTTTTTTGCTTTAGGTTTAATAAAAGGTAGTGAAAGACCAGTAGCTATACTATGTACTTCTGGAACAGCAGCAGCAAATTACACACCAGCAATTGCAGAGAGTCAAATTAGTCGTTTACCATTGATTGTGTTAACGAGTGATCGACCACATGAATTAAGGAGTGTGGGTGCACCGCAGGCTATTAATCAAGCACAAATGTTTAACAATTATGTTAAATATCAATTTGACATGCCAGTTGCAGATGATACAGCATTTACACTTGATACAGTATATTATCAAATGCAAATAGCAAGTAATTATTTATATGGACCACATAGAGGGCCAATACATTTTAACTTGCCATTTCGAGAGCCGTTGACACCTAATTTAGAATGTACAGAATATTTAACTTCTGAAGATAAAGCTTTACCACATTATACTAAGACGATGGATATTCAATCATTACAACCTATGTTACAACAATTAAAAGGACTTATTATTGTTGGTGATATGCAGCATCAAAAAGTAAATGCAATATTAACATATGCAGAACGTTATGATATTCCAGTTCTGGCCGATTCAATTAGTCAGCTACGTCAATACCATCATCCCAATGTAATAACGACGTATGATTTGTTATTTAGGTCAGGGTTTGAACCTGATGTAGATTTTGTTATTCGAGTAGGAAAACCAGTTATATCTAAAAAGTTAAATCAATGGTTACAAAGCACGAAGGCTCAGCAAATTTTAGTTCAAAATAATGATCAAATTGACGTCTATCCAAAAGTACCTAATCAAGCTATTGAAATGTCTGCAAATGACTTTTTTGCGATGTGTCAACAAGCAGAATGGGTTGATCGAAGTACTTGGTTAAAACAATGGCAACAGCTTGAACAGCAAGCCCGTGAACATATTGTTGACCATGTTATGCAAGCAACGGATGATACGGCATATGTATATGAATTACTAAATAAATTGACTCATAAAGATAAACTTTTTGTGAGTAACAGTATGCCGATTAGAGATGTGGATAATTTACTTTTCAATTGCGAAGCGGAAGTATATGCAAATCGAGGTGCTAACGGTATTGATGGTGTTATTTCTACTGCACTAGGTATGGCAGTTCACCAACATGTTACATTATTGATTGGAGATTTAGCATTTTATCATGATATGAATGGTTTATTGATGGCAAAATTGAATGATATTCATCTTAATATTGTCATAATTAATAACAATGGTGGCGGCATCTTTTCATTTTTACCACAAAAGGAAAGTGCAGCTCACTATTTTGAACGATTATTTGGTACGCCAACGGGATTAGATTTTTCATATACTGCACAACTTTATGACTTTCAGTTTGAACGCTTTAATTCAGTGCGAGATTTCCAATCACAATCATTAAATCAGCACTCGCGCACAATCTATGAAATTCAAACTGAACGTGAAGATAATAGACAGCAGCATCAGAAGCTGTATCAAAGGTTGAGTGAATTAAAAGATGTTACATTATAATTTTTATCAAGCAAAGCAATCTTCAGAGCAATTAATCGTATTACTTCATGGCTTTATTAGCGATAGTCGCACGTTTGATCCATACATTGAAATGTTTACTTCAGAAGTGAATGTTGTGACGATTGATTTACCAGGACATGGGAACGATACAAGTAATAGTAAACTGACATGGGATTTTTCTTTCATTACACAAGCCATAGACGAGGTTTTAGCGCATTTTAGTGATAAGAAGGTATATTTGCTTGGCTATTCCATGGGTGGGCGTGTCGCGCTTTATTATGCGTTATATGGACAATGTAGATTATCGGGATTGATACTTGAAAGTACATCACCAGGCATACATCAAGCCGATGAACGTTTAGAACGCCAACAAATAGATGCTGCACGTGCTAAAGTGTTAGATATTGCGGGTCTAGAGGTGTTTGTAAATGACTGGGAGAAATTACCATTATTTTATACTCAGCGTGACTTAGACAGATCAGTGCGACAAAATATACGTCATTTAAGATTGGATCAAAATCCAACGCGACTCGCTCAGGCTTTAAGAGATTATGGCACTGGAAAGATGCCTAATTTATGGGAAGCGATTAGCAGTTTACATATGCCTACGTTGATTATGGCAGGGGAGCTAGATGTTAAATTTGTTAATATTGCTAGACAAATGACTGATTTAATGGGTACTAGTCAACAAGCTGTCGTGCCTAATGTTGGGCATACAATTCATGTGGCAGATAAAACAGAATTTGGTACAATAGTACTAGCTTTTTTAAAGGAGGAGCAAAATGACTAGACAGTGGGAAACACTTAGAGAATATGATGAAATTAAATATGAATTTTTCGATGGAATTGCTAAGGTAACAATTAATAGACCAGAAGTGCGTAATGCTTTTACGCCTAAAACAGTTGCTGAAATGATTGATGCATTTAGTCGCGCGCGTGATGATCAAAATATTTCAGTTATCATCTTAACTGGTGAAGGTGATAAAGCCTTTTGTTCAGGTGGTGACCAAAAGAAACGTGGACATGGTGGTTATGTAGGTGAAGACCAAATCCCTCGTTTAAATGTGTTAGATTTGCAACGTTTAATTCGTGTCATTCCTAAACCAGTCATTGCAATGGTTAGAGGTTATGCTATTGGTGGAGGTAACGTGTTAAATGTGGTTTGTGATTTAACAATCGCAGCTGATAATGCCATCTTTGGACAAACAGGACCTAAAGTAGGTTCATTTGATGCTGGTTATGGCTCAGGTTACTTAGCAAGAATCGTTGGACATAAAAAAGCACGTGAAATTTGGTACTTATGTCGTCAATATAATGCTCAAGAAGCATTAGACATGGGCTTAGTTAACACAGTTGTGCCTTTAGACCAAGTTGAGGATGAAACGGTTCAATGGTGTAAAGAAATTATGAAACACTCACCAACAGCTTTGCGTTTCTTAAAAGCTGCAATGAATGCAGATACTGATGGCTTAGCTGGTTTACAACAAATGGCTGGGGATGCTACATTACTTTATTACACAACTGATGAAGCGAAAGAAGGTCGTGACGCGTTTAAAGAAAAACGTGACCCAGATTTCGATCAATTTCCTAAATTCCCATAAGAAATTTAATGTATATATATATTAATGACGATTAAAGGACACTTAAAGTGTATTGTTTAGACTAATTAGTATGGTACGTCTAACATTGCTTATTAAGTGTCCTTTTAACTTTTATATACTCAATTATAATTATTTGTTAAAAATTGTTTTAATCGACGCATGCCTTCTTGTAACACAGGCATATCGTATGCATAAGAAATACGTATATGGCCTTTGCCTATATCTGTAAAAGATGAACCCGGCACGATTGCGACGTGTGCTTCCTCTAACAAGCGTACACAAAAATTAAAATCATCATCAGTGAATGCTTTAATACTTGGGAAAATGTAAAATGCGCCTTCAGGTTGAGCATTCAACTCAAATCCCATCTCAGTCAATGATTTAAGTAAATAATCACGACGTGTGATATAAGCTTCATTCATATATTGAGGGGCTTTTAACCCTTCGTTTAACGCAGCTATACAAGCATATTGTGCCGGAACATTAGCGCAAATACAATTATAGGCGTGCATAAACGTCAATTTTTCAATTAAGTAAGCAGGGCCAAGCAAAAAACCAATTCTAATACCAGTAGCAGAATGGGATTTGCTAAGACCTCCGATTAATAATAATTGATTTCTAATTGCTTCAAATTCAGCAAAAGACGTGTGATATCCTTTAAATGTATTTTCAGCATAGATTTCATCACTTATGATGAAAATAGGATATTTTTTCAACGTATTAACAAGTGCGTACACTTCATCTCGACTTAAAATAACGCCAGTAGGGTTAGTCGGATAATTCAATAAAATGACCTTTGTTTTATCCGTAATATGTGTTTCTATTTGTTCAGGTGTAACCTTAAACTGACTTTTAGTTGTGTCGATATATACTGGAACACCTCCTAATGTTTCAACTAAAGGAATGTATCCAGCATAGATAGGACCAGGAATTAATACTTCATCTCCAGGTTCGATGATGCTGCGCAAGGATGTATCAAGCGCTTCACTTGCACCATTTGTAATAATAATTTCTTCTTCTGGACTATAGATAAAATGATATTTATCGTTGAAATACTGACTAATTGCCTTACGTGCTTCTAATAACCCTTTGTTATGTGAATAGCTAGTATGGTCTAATTCAATTGCCTTAATATAAGCTTGTTTCACACTATCCGGCATTGGGAAGTCAGGTTGACCTATAGTCAAATTCACGCAATCATCAATATCTTTCATACGATTTGAAAATTGTCGTATGCTGGGCGCTCGCAAATAGGTAGAATTTGAATTTAATGATAACTTCATATTTACACCTCTAAAAAAACCAAATTATAGTTGCTATGCGAATGATAGTTTAAATTATTTCTATCATACCATAGATAAAGACTATAATTTGGCAATTTACTTAATATTTTAAATTTTCACAATTAATCTTTAAAAGCTGAAGGTTTTTTTAAATGAATTAATGGATTCACAAATTTGCATATGGGTTTGCTGGATAACACTAAGACGATGATTGCAGACAAGCCAAATAAATAAAGATACGTATATATGTTAACAGGTTCTTGGAATGGGAATAGTTTATAACCACGTACAACCCCAATAACTAAGCCATGTAATAGATACACTTGCATCGTGCGTCTACCGATATATGTGAGTTTGACATTATGTTTTGGTACTAAAATTAAAAATGACAACATCGTAGTTAAGATAATCACATACAATAACAATCGTTTAAGTGGACTGTAAACGTCATTTGGATGCTCACCTACAGATGTATATGCGCTGCTGCCTAATAACCAATCGGCGTTAATAGGATGAAGTACATAGCCTACAAAGAACAAACATAAAATAATTATAGATATCGGTATTAACTTTTTATTTCTTAATAATTTAGTATTTTTCTTAGTCATTAAGTATCCTAAATAAAAAATTGGAAAGAATACAATCGTTCTTGAAATACTTAAATATTCACCAATATTATTAGAATAACCAGCTAATAAAGATACAACTAATGAAATAGTTAGCACATATACTGGTTTGTAATTTTTAACGATGACTAGAATGACATGAAAGAAAAATAGTGTTAATAGAAACCATAGCGCAAAAACAGGATTAAATGGATCTAAATGAATGGCATCTTCTTTACCAGTTAAATAATAATAAATTGAGAAAAAAGCAAAGAATAAAGCGTAAGGAACAATTAGTTTTTTGGCTACTTTTTCTAAATAGTTGGGTTGCTCAATATTTTTGGCAAAATACCCAGAAATAAAAAGAAAAGTTGGCATATGGAAACTATAGATTAATAAATACAATGCGGACAAATATTTATCTTCAGACGTATAAGACACTAATAAATGTCCCAACACGACAAGAAAGATTAATATGGCACGTGCATTATCAAAAAAGTAGTCTCTCTCTTTTAATGTGGACATTTATGTTATAACTCCTTTTATATGTTAACTGTATCTAATTTATTATATTTAATGACAGAAATGCAACGAATTTAATCATTTTGTCGAATAGTATTGTATATTTTTCCAATAAATCTTATAATATTATCAATTAAATAATAGTGGAGTAGAACAACAATGTACAAACAACTAGAAAATCTTATTACACTTACCAACAACGACTTGAACTTAGTGAACAGACGATTTGGCCAAAGAACAGATATTACGGCCGACCAATTAGAATTATTACGTATTTTATACAATTATGACCGTTTATCGCAGTATGATTTAACGATGAAGATAAGTAGAGAACAGTCTATTGTATCGCGATGGATAAAAAAATTAGTGTCAAAAGGGTATATTATGAGTCAACAGTCACATGAAGACTTACGTTGTAAAGAATTAACCTTAACAAATGAAGCACGTGATTTAATTAAACAAATCAATACGGCACGATGCGAATTAATTGAAGCGCGTTGCCAATGCTTAACAGAGGAAGAGGTTGAAAGCTTAACACAATTACTTAATAAATTAAACAGTAGACATATTTATTTATAATTCTAATAATCATGTTATATGCAGAACGAGTTGATAAGACTGTGAGGTCTTATCAACTCGTTTTTGTGATTTTTACATTGAAGAAACAAACAGTGATACTTTTATGTGTATATGAAGTATCACTGTTTGCTTTAAATATTATTTATAAGTTGGAACATCGAAATATTTACCAGATTCGTGAATTGTATCGTAGAAATTTTTCATATTTTGTGCATTGACGCTTGCCCAAGTGACACCCGTAGCATATTGGTGTTTACCTGGATTTTCAGGATTCCATCTCATTTTATAAAGTGTGTTTTGTCCAGCTTTAACATAAGATTGTCCAATAAATTGAGCGCCACCAACAATTGCTTTTTCTACAGAGTCCCATCCAGCTTTTTTAGCATAAGTTATACCATCAAAAACAGGATTGCTGTCGTATGCTCCAATACCAAAGACGTTATGGTATTTAATTGCGGTTGTTGTGCTTAACTTACCATTGACAATATTAGCACCTTTAGCTAGTTGTGATTGACCACGTCCTGTTTCAAGTAAAGCATGTGAAATTAAATAAATTTCATTTAAGCCATATTGTTTAGCAGCTTGGCTGAATGCTTGACCTTGATTCTCTAATACACCGCAACCTTTTAATAAATTATTCAAACTAGCAACCGATAAGTACTGTGGTTGATCTAATTGTAAAAATTGATATTTTTGAACCGGATCATTAACAAATTTTGATGTGTCCATCGCACTTTTAACTTCTGCGAGTGTAGCATTACGCCATTTTGATGGACCAACATAAGATTGTGGCGGGTAAGGTAATGACATTTGTAATTGTGCTGCGGCATCTAAAGTCATACCTGTTGCTGAATATTTAATCAATTCTTGTGACAAGTCATTTTCATTTATCCAAGCAAATTGACCGTCGCTAAATTGTCCGTAATACCATTTCACACCATTCACCACTTGGTATTTTGCGACAACGAATGTTTGTTCATAATAAGGGCTTAATAAATGCTTTGTTTGCAAGCTTAAATCGTCATAGAAATAGCTATCCTTATTATTAATAACAAACGTATAATTATATGCTGTGTTTGAAGATAATGATGTTAAATCTTTTTCTGCAATCCAACCTAGCTTGTTATTAACACTACCATATAAATACTTAACGCCATCGATTGTGACTGATTTTGTCGCTTTAAATGTACGTTGTGCTAATGAATTTGCTTGTTCCAATTGTTGTTGCGTTGTACCCCAAGGGATTGAATATAAACCTTGGTTTTTACTGTTAACGCGATATTGATTTGTAACTCTATTTTCAGTTCCATAATTTTTAATATTAACATCTTTAATGTTATACCAACCGATAGGGGTATTTTGATTATGATTTGTTAATAGTACATAAGTATTATTGCCAACTGTACGCTGTTTAGTGATAGTGAATGTTCTATTGCCATATTTAGCAGCATTTTTACCAGCTTTATCATAAACGCTTGTGCGTATGCCTGAATTATTTACTTTAACTTGGCCAATCTTATTCACTGTTTGTACAGCTGAAGCAGCTTTTTGTGTTGTTGAAGCCGTTGTTACTTTTGTTGTTGGTGTTGTTTTAACAGCTAATGTACGCACAGCTGATTTAGCAGGTGTAGCAACATCGCTTTGTTTAATCCAGCCCCATTGATGATTGATTGAACCATGTAGGTATGTTTCTTTACCAACTGTTAATTGGTCAATTGAATTAAACTGACCGCCATTTTTAGGCGTTTTAGCAACAACTTGGTTGTCTTTGCTCCAAGGAACGTAATAAATATTGGCGTTACCTTTAACATTGTATTGTTTCTTAACTTTTGTTGGTGTGCTTTGAGCAATAGTCACTTGATCTGCTGGTACCCAGCCACGTGTAACATTACCGTTAAAATCTGCTAATAAATAATAAGTTTTATTATTTAATGTCGCTTTTTTATTGATTGAGAAAGTTCTTCCACTTAATAATGGATTTTCTTTAACTGTTTTATCATATACTGTTGTATAAGCGCCTTTAGTATCAGTTGATACTTGACCTAGCGTATTGGTTAAATTTGAAACATTTAATTTTTTAGAATTATCTGTTGATGGCTTTGTCGATGATGAATCATTGTTTATAGCAGATAAATATGCTTTACTAATCCAACCAGATTTACCATTCACTGTACCGTATAAATAAGTAGCTGTACTAATCATTTGTGATTTTGTTGCTTTAAATGTTTGGTTGCTTGAACCTGAAACTGTTCCAGCTACTTGGCTTGGCGTACCCCAAGGAACAGTGTAAAATTTTGTGCCTGGTTTAACACTGTATGATTGATTAACTTTAACAGGGGATTTTGCTGTGTTATAAACCACGTCACCTTGTTTTACCCAACCAAATGTTTTACCAGTATTGTAATCATTAACTAAGTAAAATTTATCATTACCTAGAGTAGCTTGTTTAGTAACTGATAACGTTTTTTGTACTTGGTTTGTTTTCTTGCCTGTTTTATCATAAACAGTAACAAATAAACCACTATTTGATGGTTTAATTTGCGCCACACCAGAGTTCGTACTTACTTTAAGTTTTCCTGGATTTGTAGGTGTTGATGGTTTCGATGGATCTGTTGAGCTTGATGTGCCCCAAGGTGCAACTTGCCCTGTTTTAATAAGATATTTTTCATTAATCAAGTCATATAGTTCCGCATAACTATAACCATGAGACTGTAAATATGCATGTGGGTCAGTATGGTCTGTGCCACCTAGCCAATGACTTACAGCATAATGTGTCCATACCGTACCATTACCATCATTTTCAGCACTATCAGGTTTTAAACCATAATATTGAAGTTGTGTTGCTGCATAATCAGCATAGTTGTTCATCGAACGCGCAAATGAAGCATAGTCATGCGTATGCACAATTTCGACATTAATAAATCGATTGTTAGCATTTGGGCCTGCTCCCCAAGAAAGGTAATCTGTAGGTGCTGTTTCAACAATTCGATTACCGTCTACAAACGCATGTACAAATGCAGAGTTGTAGTTACGTTTCATGAAAGCAATTTCACCATCGATAGTAGAATTATCGTTTGCTGTATCATGCACCACAATACCTTCAGGTTTTCCAACACCATTTCTATAGCCATATTTAGGGAAATAAGATGTATAATCTTCTTCAATTTTAGGTGCTTGTATATTATTTTTACGTATGTAATCATTAATTGAAGAATTAACTTGTGGCTTATATTTAGGTAATGATGATGTTGCTTTATATGTACTTACAGCTTTTCTAAATCCAGTAAAGCCAGATGTTGATTTAGCTGTTTGAGCTTTAGTTGCACTTGAGCCCATACCGCCAACGCGTCCTTGATAAGTAGTAACGCTATTAGACTGTTTTTGTGCAGTATTTTGAGTAGATACTGCTTTTTGATTTGTTGTCTCAACATTGTTTTGTGATTTTAGTGATGTATTTGCTGCTTGTGTAGCTTGTTGCTTTGTCGTTGTAGACGTATTTGCATTAGCTTGCTGTTTTGTTTTGTTACTTTGTGCAGCATTTTGGTTATATGTTTGAGCATTTTGACGTGCTGTAGTTGTGGCAGCTTGTTGTTTTGCTTGTTCAGTTTGTTGTTGATTTTTTGCATTTTGTTGCTGAGACGTCTGTGCATGAGTTTGGTCAGTTAACGTATCTAATTTAGCATCATATGTTTGACCTGACGTTGTATCTGATGATTTAACTAATGAAGGATTATGATAGGCTTGAACGCCTGATACATTTTGAGCTGCGTTAGATACAGCTTTTTTTGCCTTGTTTGCTTTAACGACATCATTTTGTTGATCAATCACATTTTTGTTTGTAGATTGATCTGTTGTTGACTCAGCTGCGTGAGCATGTTGTGCAGTTAATGTTGCTCCAAAAAGCGATAATGCAAGCATTGACGGCAATTTAAGATTGAATTTTTTCGTCATATTTCGTACTCCTTAATAATTGTTAAATACAATTTCATTATAAGGCTTCTCCTTATAAAAAAGATTAATTTAACGATTTTGTAAACTAAGTTTAATTTTACTTTTTAAAAAGAAATGATTAAATGACTTACAATGCGTTGTAGCAATGTTTCAAAGTTAATACTATTTATGTGAGAAAAAGCAGATATGTCATAATTTAGATGTTCCTGTAATCGAAACGTAATATTAATAAAGATATTTTTCCATTTTGATATGCTCAATTTGTTCTTCCATAAAGGGTTGACCTACTGTGGAATAGCCTAATAACTTATAAAAAGGTTTGGCATGTATTTGCGCATGTAATGTCACATAGCTATATCCTTGTTCATGGATAAATTGTTCGATAGCTAGCATCAATTTCTTACCTACACCCGTTCTGCGATATGATTTAATGACCGCAATGCGTTCAACTTTAACGGAAGTATTATCGTTTCTAAACCTTCCACAAGCAATGGGTTTACCTTGATGATCATAACCAATGACATGTGTGCAATCGTCTTCAAACGCATCTAGTTCATGCGCTAAAGGAACACCTTGTTCTTCTACAAATACGGTCTTACGTATGTTAAAGCAATCAGTCAGCATTGCTTTATTTGTTACAATTTTAAATATCATCTTATCTCTCCTTTATGCATAAAATATTACCCCTTTGCTTATATGACTAATCTAAATATCAAATTTGCTTGTCTATCGAATATCATTAAACTGATTTTACCTTTTAATTATCCAACAAATGTGGATACGCCTATTTTTGGCGAAAAAACGATGTGATACTTACAATGCCATTTTGTATGTGTGTAACTGTTTCTGTCAGATAACATGTTTATATTGGTTGACTGGATTGAAAATGCATTTATTACAAACTTTTTTCAGTCCTAGTCAACCTTGTGGAGGTGGGACTACGAATTCATAATGAATACTGTCCCGCTATCTTCTTTATATAAATAAAGAAGATCCTAAGACATAATGATTATGTTTAGGATCTTAACTAAGTGAATGATATTCCGCAACTTAATTTTTCTAGGAATACTGTCTCAGATTCATATATGTGTGTATTAAATTGCTTCTTTTCTAATAATAGCTGTATATTGCCAAAAAATTCTCATTTGGGCAATATTCCAATTATTCATTCCCATTGTGAAACCAGAAGGTCTAAAGATGGTAACATCTGTTACTTCTAGTGCAGCTGCTACAAGATATTGTAATGGAATACTTAAGTTTTTCATTGTTTCAGTAATACCATTTTCGTCGTAGACCCAAGAAAAGGGTAAATCTGATTCGAAGACATCTACTTTATCAAATATTTCTGGTAATGCAAGTATATAGCAGGCACCATCGACAACCGGGTTCTCAGCGCTGTGACTATAATAGACGAGTAAAGCCTCATAGTTTTCGCGATGTTCGTGATTGACATAAAAGAATTCATTTCTAAACAAAGCCATATCTTTACTATGGATAATTTGTTGTTCTAACATATTAAACATTCCATTAATATTGGCAATTTTTTCGTAAGTTTTACGAGACATTTAATGAACTCCTCTCCATATTAATACGTTTGTGCTGAATTAGTTTGACTTTGATTATTCGCATCATTGTTGTATTGAGTGTTACCAGTATTTCCATTTTGTTGATTGTTAGTTTGATTAGCTGAATTATCTTGGTTCGATGACTCCTTATCATCATTTGAAGCTGTGCTGTCTTTTTGATTTTTACGCAATAAGCTTTCTTCTAATTCGGTTAATGGAACGAGAGAACCATAGTGTTTGATTACGCGTTCGTCTAAGAAATCATCTTTATCTGTAATTTTAGATAGACCTAAGTCAGAACGCAAAATATTTGAATATTTTTGAATGCTTTTCACACTAGGATTGTAATAATAAATTCCATTTAGATAGTCATCGCTACCTTTAAGTTGCGAAGTTTTAAAATCAACATCATCAGAAAGGTATCGTGATGCTAAAGCCTCAATTTGTTTTGTAGTTAAATTATGTTTGGCATTTTTGCCAGCAATCTCTATGAGGTTGTCTAATTTATCGTAAGAATCCATTTCTTTGGCTTTTTTAAATAGTAATTTTATTAATTCCATTTGACGCTCACCACGTTTTAAGTCTGAATCATGATGACGTGTTCTGGCAACGGCTAGTGCTTGATCACCGTTTAATTTTTGATAACCTTTTTTAATTTTTATTTTACCTGAATCTTCTTTGTTCGGTTCACTTAAATTATAGGGTACATCATAATAGATTCCACCAAGTTCATCCACTGCTTGTACAAAGGCTTCCATATTTATGCGCACATAAAAATCTACTGATACATTTAAAGTTGCTTCTACAGAATCCATTGCAGCTATAGGGCCACCATAAGCATGCGCGTGTGTGATTTTATCATAATAGCCTACTTTTGGTATGTAACTGATTGTATCACGTGGAATACTTAGCAATCTAATTTGTTCTTTCTTAGGGCTAAATGTTGATAGGATCATTGCATCAGTACGTGAATGTTCAGTTGACTGACCGTTTTTACGTCTACTGTCATTATCGTCTATACCTAAGAATAGAATTGAAACTGCATCTTTAGATGGGTCAACTTTTCCTTCACGTAAGTTAGATTGACGTTGTGCATCATTTTTACTATACGATGTTTGAAATGCACTTTCAGAACTTTTAAATAGTTGGTAAGCGAAAATTGCAGGCACAGCAATTAAAGCGAAAGTTAATAATATCATAAAGTATTTCAGGATTTTGTTCATATATTGTGCTCCTACGAATTAAAAATAGTGGATGACCACTTTAAATTGTCATTATAGCCCTCAATTTTATAACTTTATAGACTAAATTACAATACTTATCTTAACAAAGTTTTTACAAAGTTAAAACAATATTTCCGATGAAAACTAAATAGTCAACCGTATAACAAAACTGTTATATCAGACATCCTACGACCTTAGTAGGATGAATTTTTAGTAGAATGGCATAAGATAAACTTAGTGCAATCGCTGAATAAATAACTTATAATATAAAAAAGTTAACTAACGAATTGCAACTAAATGTATTACACGATGTGTAAACAAGAAAATTTTTGTGAGGACCAAAGCGCATGAATATAAATAAAAAGTTAATAGGCATTATTGTTATACCATTTGTATTGCTAGGAATTTTAGTATTTTCATTTCATCAAATGTGGAATGATGACACGGGCAATAAATCTCAAATAAAGATATCAACGAATAAAGAAGATAGTGCCGACTCGAATGAGGATTACATAGCAAAAAGAAATAAAAGTGTAAAAGATGTTGCCAATTTAAAGACAATAGAAGCTAAAGGCAAGCAATATCAAGAAATAAATAAATATCTTAAAAAGCAAAAATTTAATGGAACAATTGCGGTTTTTAAAGATGGTAAATTAGTTATGAACAAAGGCTATGGTTATCAAGATTTTGAACATAAGATCAAAAGTTCACCTAATACAATGTATTTGATAGGTTCGGCTCAAAAATTCACCACTGGTTTAATGCTTAAACAACTTGAACTTGAGCATAAAATTAATATTAATGCACCAGTGTCTAAATATTTACCTTGGTTTAAAACATCAAAAAAGATAACGTTAAAAGATTTAGAACTACATAAAAGTGGATTATATAAATTCCAAGCATCTCCGTCTTATGAAACTTTGGATGATGCTGTGCATGCTATACAAGAAAAAGGTATGGACCCTAATGGCTATCATAAACATTTATATAATGACGGCAATTATCTTGTGTTAGCTAAAGTTATAGAAGAGGTAACACACAAACCATACGCGCAAAATTATTATGAACGCTTAGGTAAACCATTAAAACTTAATAACTCAGCATTTTTCAATGAAAAGCCATTTCAACAACATATGGCGATAGGTTACTATTACAAAAATAATAATTTAATAAGTGCCAAGCCGAATACACTACAAGAATATTATGGTGCCGGTAATTTATTCATGACGACTAAAGATATGGGAGTTTTACTAGAAAAATTAATTAATAATAAAATTTTTGATCAATCAGTAACTAATCCGTTCATTCATGAATTTGGCACCAAACGCTATCCAACTAATTATCGCTATGGCTTTTATACGTTCCCTAAATATAATAGAGTCAGTGGTATGTTTAATGGTCAAAATTTTACTGGTTTTTCTAATGGCAAATATACAGTGGTTTTAGGGACAAACAAGATACTCTCCAATACTACTAATAACGAATATAAAATTACGCATATATTCCAAAATATCTTAAAACAAAACTATGATATTAATGTATATGGTAAAAAGTTCTATTAAAAATAACCAGGTTGGGACATCAATCCCAAAGAAATAGCACAAAGATGATTTGATATTAAAAATCGTCTTTGTGCTTCTTTTATACTCAATACTGCGCGTTTATATATGAATTTACACTAAAATGATTTTTAAAAAATAAGAACCTTTCACATTATTTAATAAATTTCTCTAAATGAGAGGACTTATGTATAAAAACAATAACCTGCCTCTACATAAGTTACCAAATAGAAACTTCATTCTTAATAGCCTACAAATGATATCTCTGACCACATTAATGACATTATGAAAAGCATATAGGGCTTTGCCGTTGTCATTTTAATTCGTTACATGAATGTCTCAGACTGATTGTTATGTTTATTTACAATATGCTAATGAAGACAAGAAACTTTCTAGATACTGATTAGATTGTGATGATGTTACGACCGTACAATTCGGATTGTTAGACTTAATATCAACTACTGTAGCACCCTTTGTATATTTACCATTGAGCTCAATTTGTAATCTTGCTGATACAGTATGATATTGATTGGGATTTAAAAGATATAGAATTGTAAAGACATCATAGACATTTAAACCGTGTTCAATGTTTTCAGTGCGATAATGCTGAAATAAATGATAGAGCATTGTTCCAGTTTGATTTATTTGTTTTAGCTGTTTAACTACTGAATGGGGCAAGGGAGATTGTCTTGCTAAATCCAATCCGACCATTGTTAACGGGACACCAGAGTTTACTACAATATTGGCTGCTTCTGGGTCACAATACATATTAAATTCAACTAGGGGAGTTACATTTCCTCGACCTAGACTACCACCCATAAAAATAATTTCCTTAATATAGTGTGCGGTTTCTGGATAGGTTGCTAATAATAAAGCGATATTTGTTAGTGGTCCTAAAGCAATAATGATCACGGGTTCTATACTTTCTATAAGTACATCTTTTATAGCTTCTACAGCTTTAGTAGAAGCTAAATCAGCAGTGGTTATTGGAGGGAAATCATACCCTGCCATACCTGATTCACCATGGACTTCTCGTGCGTCATATAAATCATTAATTAATGGATGAGCAGCACCACGATGTACGGGTACGTTACTATTAAAAAAGGATTTTAATTTAAGCGCATTACGTGTTGTATTCTCAATGTCGACATTACCATTCACGGTTGAAATCATTTTTACGTCTATGTAGGGATGATTTAAAGCAATACTAATTGCTGCTGCATCATCAATACCAGGGTCCGTATCAATAATAATAGGGAAAGTCATTATTATCTTCTCCTTATGTCATTTTTAGTCTTAGTTTACCTTAAAAAATAAATGCAAACAAAAAACCAGCTATCAAAGATTTTACTTTGATAGCTGGTTTTCACTTACATTCATAAGTTAGTAGCGCATTATAAGTGGTGTGAGTGTCCACCTTGCATTACCCAGTACGTACCGATAACAGTAACAAGGGTGATGATAATGGCAAAAATAACTTTGAATGATTGAACTTGTCCATCTTTACCTTCAGTTAAATGCATAAACATTAATAATTGAAGGGCAGCTTGGATAAATGCAAATCCAAAGATGATTGTAACTTTAGCATGGAAAGTCAATGTTGTGTATAGAGTTACAAACACTGCTAAAAGCGTTAATACGATAGAAGCAATAAATCCGATTGTATGTTTTACGATTGTATTCATCCGCTATACACCATCCCTATCATATATACGGCAGTGAAGATGAAGATCCAAACAACATCTAAGAAGTGCCAGTATAAACTTACAATGAATAACTTAGGAGCATTGTATTTATTCAATCCACGAGTTGCTACTTGGATTAATAAGCAAATGATCCAAACAATACCTAACGAAACGTGGGCACCATGAGTACCTAAGAGGATGAAGAAACTTGACCAGAACGAACCGATTGTTGGATTTACACCTTCGCTAGCATAGTGCGCGAATTCGTATATTTCAAATCCAACGAATACAAGGCCTAATGCAAGTGTAATAATCATCCATAACATCATTAAGTTTTGCTTTTCTTTACGCATATAGTAAATTGCAATACCACATGTGTAAGAACTTAATAACAAGGCAAATGTCATAATCAATACGAGTTTTAACTCGAATAAATCAGTTGTCAATTTACCTGCATAATCGCCACCATGTTGTAACGTTAATAACGTTGCAAATAGTGTACCAAATAAGGCAAATTCGGCTGTAAGGAAAATCCAAAAGCCAAGTTTATTTAGTTCACCTTCATGCGTACGTGCATCAATAGTTTTTACATCATGACTCATGACTTACAGCCTCCCTTTCTTTAATTCGTGCTTCTCTTAAGCGAGCTTCATTTTCAGCAACTTCAGAAGCTGGAATATGATATCCGTGATCTTGAACGAAACTTTGATAAATCATCGTACCAAATACACCTACTAAACAGATTAGGGCAGGGATGATTGTTTCGAAGATTAAGAAGAAACCACCGATAGTCATGAAAATACACATCCAGAAACCAGTGTGTGTATTGTTAGGCATGTGAATGTCTTTGTAATTATGGTTGTCTAAGTAGTGACGACCATGTTCTTTCATATCAACAAATGTATCATAGTCATTCCAGTCTGGAGTGATTGCAAAGTTGTATTTAGGTGGAATAGCTGAAGCAGTAGACCACTCTAATGTACGACCAAGACCATCCCAGTTATCACCAGTTGCTTCACGAGGTGCTTTGATATGGCTATAAACGATGCTAACAACAAGGAATAAGAAACCTACTGTCATTAATAGGGCACCGATTGTTGAGATGAAGTTTAGTAAAAACCAGCCATCTGAAGGCATATACGTGTATAAACGACGTGGCATACCATCTAGTCCAAGAATGAATTGTGGTAAGAAACAAACGTTAAATCCAATCATGAACAACCAGAAACACCATTTGTTTAATGTTTCATTTAATTTGTAACCCATCATCTTAGGATACCAGAATATTAAACCAGCTAAGCAGGCAAATACTACACCAGTAACCAATGTATAGTGGAAGTGAGCTACTAAGAAATAAGTGTTGTGATATTGATAGTCAGCTGATGCCATCGCTAACATTACACCAGTAACCCCACCTAATAGGAAGTTAGGAATAAATGCTAATGAGAATAACATCGGTGACTCGAAAGTAATTCGACCTTTGTATAGTGTTAATAACCAGTTAAATAGTTTTACACCGGTTGGTACACCAATAAGCATTGTTGAGATTGAGAAGAATGAGTTGATTAATGCACCATTACCCATTGTGAAGAAATGGTGAACCCAAACTAAGAAACTCAAGAATGCGATACCAGCAGTTGCCCATACCATACTTTGATGTCCAAATAAACGTTTACGAGCAAATGTTGGGATAATTTCAGAGTAAATACCAAATGCAGGTAAAATAACGATATATACTTCAGGGTGCCCCCATACCCAGAAGAAGTTTGCCCATAACATAGGCATACCGCCGTCTGCAACGGTAAAGAAGTGTGTTCCAAAGATTCTATCAGCTGTCATTAACGCTAATACAACAGTGAATACTGGGAATGCCAAAATGATAATTAATGTTGTAACAAATGCTGTCACTGAGAACATTGGCATTTGCATAAATTTCATTGTTGGCGTCTTCGCTCTAAGAATTGTAACGAAGAAGTTGATACCGGTCATCAGTGTACCAATACCCGATAGCTGAATTGCAATCAAATAGTAGTTTACACCTGGACCAGGACTGAATTCGCCAGCTAGTGGTGCATAGTTTGTCCAACCAGCAGCTGGTGAACCACCAATAATAAATGATAAGTTGAATAAAATCATACCAGCAAAGAATAACCAGAAACTAATGTTATTCATAACTGGGAAGGCTACATCACGCGCACCAATTTGTAATGGAATAACAACATTCCATAAACCGAACACAAATGGCATAGCCATAAAGATAATCATGATAACACCGTGTGTACTAAAAATTTCATTATAGTGGTTTGATTCTAAGAACTTGTTGTCTGGTACAGTTAATTGCGTACGAATTAACAGTGCATCAATACCACCACGAACGAACATTAATACTGCACAGATTAAATACATTAAGCCGATTTTTTTATGGTCTACGGATGTGAACCATTCAGTGTATAGATATTTCCATAATTTGAAATAAGTAATTACCGCAATAACAGCGATGACTAAGAATGGTGCACCAATTTGTGCAGCTGTAATCATCCAGTTACCTTTAACTAGTAATTGATCCCATGGAAAATTCATTAATGTCCACCTCCATGATCATCATCGTGCTTAGACGCATTTTCGTCTTTAGCAGATTTTGAGATTTTTTCCATTTCCTTATGATTGTGTTTTTCTTCATCCTTAAATTTACCTTCATAAGGATCATCGTTGCCAAGAATCATAGGTTTCATTCCATGACGTGCATAGTTAGCATTTGTAACTTTAACTTTACGTGCAGGCTTGATTGGTTTATCAGTTACATCTTTGTAAAGATCTTTTTCATCTGTGAAGTTAGGATCTTTTAGCTCGAAATTAAAACGTTTATAAGCATAGAAGATGTATTCTGGATCAGCTGCAGGGTCAACAAATGCCATATGTGTACCATTGAATGTGAGTTCTTTATTAGAAGTACTTGGTAAGAGTTGTTTATCAAAGGTATCTTGATCTAACGTTTTCTTACTGTGTGCTTCTTTAACCCATGAATCAAAATCTTTTTCACTTACAGAGTGAACTTTAAATGTTTGACGTGAGAAACCTTCACCATTGAAGTTAGAGTTACGTCCTCTGAAAGTACCTAATTGATCGGCTGTTAAAGTCCAATCCATAGTCATGCCAGTCATGGCATATTTTTGACCACCCAATTGTGGAATCCAGAAACTTGTCATGGTATCCATCGCTTGAAGCTTGAATGTTACCGGACGGTCTTTAGGAATAGTTAATGTATTCACCGTTTCGACCTTCTGATCTGGATAAGCAAAGAACCATTTATATCCAGCACTTACTGCGTAGATTGTAATAGGATCTTTGTCCTTTTGAGGTGGTTTTTCGTAATCGTATAAAGTTTTAACTGTTGGAATAGCTAAAGCAGTTACGATTAAGATTGGTACCACAAACCAAATAGTTTCAATTAAACCATTGTGGTGCATCTTACCAGATTCGTCATTTTTATTATAACTGTACTTAAAGATAAAAACGGCGAACATCGTAAGTACAACAGCAACAATAACAAGCATGAAGACGATTGAGTAGATAATCAAGAACTTCTGACTACTTGCTACTGGCCCTTTTGCATTAAAAACTTCTAAATTGGAACAACCACTAAGCAATACCAGTGTCCCAAACATTAGAAGCAAAGACTTAAATTTTGACACTTTTTTGACCTCCTAATACTACAAATGTAGGGCTTATCATTAATTTTAGTTTATTACGCAATATTTACAAGTACCTATAAGAAAAAAATTAAAATTATATGTAGGGAAAGACTAATAATGTGAGTTGTGGCGGGAAGTCCGAGATTTGTTAAAATTATGTGTCCATTCTGTGAAACCTAATATTTTAGCGGGAAGAATAGCAGATCAAGGGAATAGTTGAGAACGGTTATCATTTGTAGGGGTTAAGCGGTTTCCAGAATATTAAAAAAGACAGAGTTAAAACGCTCTGTCTATGTATCAATTATTTAACTTCGATATATCGGGTTGAAGTTTCAAGTGCGCCATCCGAATCAACGACTTCATATTTAACTTTATATTTTCCTGCTTTTGTTGTGTCAACATGGCCGTCAACTTGAATTTTATGTGTTAAATCTCCATCCTCTTTATCATACGCGCGTATACCTTTCAAAGGATGGTATTGTTGTCCTTTTTCAATAACTATATCATTTACTCCCTTTAATTCGGGTGCGTGGTTAGTAGTTGCTTCTGCACTTAAATTTGGGGTAACAAGGGTAGCGGAGACACCAAGCGCTGAAAGTGACTGTATTAGTTTATTCATATTTTGTTTACCTCCGAGTCATTAAGTCGTCTATCTATTTATCTTCACTATACACGTTTAGTTTTTATAATTCATCGTACTATAGTCCTAATATACAATAAATAAAATTTAAATTAAATAAACATCTAGAAAAATATTTATTAAGGTTTTGTAAAATGACTAATTTGTGAATTATTTTGCATAATAGTGAATTAGGTCCAATCTAAGGTTTAGAATAAAAAGTGGAAATAAGTTTGTATCATTAAGGGAGTTGAAGTTATGTTAACTGAGAAAGAAATGGATATTGTTCAACAAACAGTACCCGTATTGCAAGAAAAAGGAACAGAAATTACATCAAACTTTTATAACAGAATGTTTAAGCAACATCCAGAGTTAAAAAATATGTTTAACCAAACCAATCAACAAAAAGGATTTCAATCCACAGCGTTAGCACAAAGTGTATTAGCAGCAGCTATTAATATAGAACATTTAGAACGGATTATGCCAGTGGTAAAAGAAATTGCTTATAAACATTGTGCTTTACAAGTACCACCAGCAGGATATGATATTGTAGGAGAAAATTTAATTGCTGCTATTAAAGATGTTGTCGGACTTGATGATAGTAGTCCAATCATACAAACATGGAAAAATGCTTATCGAGAAATAGCACAAGTATTTATTGATGTAGAGCAAGAGATATACAGTCATATGTTATGGGAAGGCTTTCAACCATTTAAAATTGTTAAAATTGAAGAATTATCTTCCGATATTAAAGCATTTACTGTTGAATCATCGCAATATGATTTAAGTCGCTTTGAACCTGGTGAATATATTACGGTCGATGTCTCAAGTGATAAAATGCCTTACCGAGCTAAACGTCATTATTCAATTGTAGCTGGAACACCACAGCATTTAACCTTTGCAGTTAAAAGAGATGTTTCTACCCACCATGAAGGTGAAGTGTCTACTATTTTGCATGATGAACTGCATGAAGGGGACGATATTAATCTCTCCGCGCCGGTGGGACCATTTAAAGTAGATAATAACAGAGACAAACATTTGTTTTTAGGTGCAGGTATTGGTGTAACACCGCTCGTTCCAATGTTTAAACAAGTAATCGATAATGATAAACAATCACATTTTATTCAAGTAACTGCAGATACTGATGATACGCCATTTGTTAATATATTATCTCAGTATAGTGATAATGCTACAGATGCAAGCTATGAATTATATGATCGCTCAGTGCAAGGATATTTAAAACAAGCTGATTTAGTACAACATATTGATGAACAAACTGCAGTATATGTTTGTGGAGGTACTAAATTTTTACAATCAATGATTAGTATGTTAAGAGAAATGGGTGTAAATGAAAGTCAGATTCATTTTGAAACATTTGTGCCTAAATTAAGTGTTGAAGTATAATATTGGATAAAAACGATCTAGAAAACGCCTTGCTAAGATATAAATATGACGTATTTTGGCGAGACTCTTGAGGGAACAGGACAAGCTGAAGACAGGGGCCCCAACAAAGAGAAATGCGAAAAGCATTTCTCTTTGTTGGGGTGGCTGAAGCTGTCCCCTAAGAAAGCGAGCCAACAATACGAAGTATTGAATAAAAAGAAACACTCAGATGAGTTGAATTCAATTCATCTGAGTGCTATTTTTCTGAGATTTATGTCCCAGCCTTTTCTATAATTTGAGTACTAATTATTGAATGCCACGACGAAGTTTTTCGGCTAATAATGTATTATTTAATACCATTGTAATTGTTAATGGGCCTACGCCTCCAGGAACAGGTGTTATCGCTCCTGCAACTTCTTTTACAGCTTCATAGTCGACATCTCCCTTAAGTTTACCGTTTTCATCAGGAGTATTACCGACATCAACAATGACAGCACCTTCTTTAACATCTTCTTTTGTGACGAGTCCTGGCTTTCCGACTGCACTGACAATGACATCTGCTTCTTTAAGGTGTGCATGCATATCTTTAGTACGAGAATGTAGAATAGTTACTGTTGCGTTCGCTTGTAATAATAGCTTAGATATCGGTTGTCCTACAATATGGCTGCGGCCAATCACTACAGCATTTTTGCCTTCTAAATCTATATCGGCATGTTTTAAGATTTCCATAATGCCCAGTGGTGTACAAGGTACAAAAGTTTGCTCATCAATATATAGTTTGCCTATATTTGACGGGTGGAAACCATCAACATCTTTATCAGGATTGATTGCTTCTAATACTTTTTGTTCGCTTACTTGTTTTGGAAGCGGCACTTGGACAAGAATGCCACTGACTGAATCATCATTATTTAAACGGTCAAGTTCTTTTAATACATCTTCTTCAGACGTATCTTCAGCTAAATGTACGATTTCAGAAATCATACCAATTTTTTCGGCAGCTTTCTTTTTTGAATTAACATAACTTTGGCTTGCACCGTCATTACCTACTAAAATCACAGATAGTTTTGGAGTATAACCTTGCTCTTTTAATTGCTCAACTTGATCTTTCAAGCCTTGTCTGTAATCTTTAGCAATTTGTTTCCCATCTAAAATTTTTGCAACCACAAAAAATTCCTCCTTGTTTACTCAAACATAGTTATAGCTTAACTTTAAACGATTAATCACGTCGTTTTTGTGCCAAAAGACGTAAATTAATTGTAAAAATCGAATTAAAGTTCGATTTTTGATTGAAAAAGACTTCAATGATTGTTATGCTATATCTGTAATATACAACTAATCGTCTCTATATTTCAAACTTTTGAAAGGGTGTACAAATTGAAAGTAGCAGTCATTATGGGTAGTTCTTCAGATTGGAAGATTATGCAAGAAAGTTGTGCGATGTTAGAAGAATTTGGTATTCCGTTTGATAAGAAAGTTGTTTCGGCACATCGTACACCAAAATTAATGTACGATTTCGCAAACCAAGCGCGCGCTAATGATTACGATATCATTATTGCGGGAGCTGGTGGTGCAGCGCATTTACCGGGTATGGTAGCATCAATGACAACCTTACCGGTGATTGGTGTGCCAATCGAATCAAAAAGCTTAAAAGGACTAGATTCGCTATTGTCAATTGTTCAAATGCCAGGAGGTATTCCTGTTGCTACAACAGCTATAGGGAAATCTGGTGCTAAAAATGCGGGTATTTTAGCTGCGAGAATTCTAAGTATCAGTCACAAGTCAGTACTTGAAAAGTTAGAAAATTATGAAAAAACACTCGTTAAGAAAGTAGGGGACATGCAGCATGAGCTTCAATAAGTTAAAGTTTGGCGACACTATAGGCATTATTGGTGGTGGACAGTTAGGAAAAATGATGACCCAATCTGCTCAAAAAATGGGTTTTAAAGTTATTTGTTTAGATCCAAATACAGATTGCCCATGCCATCATATTGCTAATGAGTTTATCACTGCTGCCTATGATGATACACAAGCTTTACAAGAACTTGGTGAAAAATCAGATGTCATTACGTATGAATTTGAAAATATCTCAGCACAACAATTAAAGACGTTATCTGAACAATTTAATATTCCTCAAGGTTACCAAGCAATAGAATTACTTCAAGATCGACTAACCGAAAAACAAACATTAGAGCGAGCCGGGGCTCATATTGTTCCATTTTTATCAATAAACAATATAGATGATTTATACAATGCCATAGAAGAGTTAGGCTATCCTTTTATCATCAAAACAAGATTTGGTGGTTACGACGGGAAAGGACAAATTTTAGTTAAAGATCATACGGCGATAGAAGAAGCCAAACAGCTTATTGCGCAACAAGAATGTGTAGCTGAGCAATACCTCGACATTGAACGAGAAGTATCATTAACTGTCACAATCGGTAATCAAAAACAAACGACGTATTTCCCATTACAAGAAAATGAACATCGCAATCAAATATTATTTAAAACAATTGTTCCAGCACGCAGTGACAAAGAACAACTAGCAAGAATAGAAGTAAACAAAATCATCGATACTGTACATTTTGTTGGCACGTTTACAGTGGAATTCTTTATCGATAAACAAAATCAATTATATGTTAATGAAATTGCACCAAGGCCACATAATTCAGGTCACTATTCTATTGAAGCATGTGATTATTCTCAATTCGATACGCATATTCTTGCGATAACTGGTCAGACATTACCTCAGACTATAGAACTGCTAAAGCCTGCCGTTATGATGAATTTACTTGGTCGAGATTTAGATTTATTAGAAGACGATTTTGGTCAACATCCAGAATGGCATGTTCATATTTATGGCAAAGCTGAACGTAAACCAGATCGCAAGATGGGTCACATGACGATACTAACAGATGATGTAAATGCCACTGAAGCTACCATGCTTAAACAATTCGAAGGGAGAGAGTTATAAATGGCATTATTATATGAAGGTAAAGCAAAAAGAGTATTTTCTACTGAAGTAGAAAATCAATTGCGTGTTGAGTATAAAGATGAAGTAACGGCTGGCAATGGTGCGAAAAAAGATACCATGAAAGGCAAAGGTCGCTTAAACAATCAAATTACATCTATTATATTTGATTATTTAAGCCATAAAGGTATAGAGAGTCATTTTATTAAACAATTATCTGAGACAGAACAATTAGTTAAAGAAGTAAAGATTATTCCATTAGAAGTTGTTGTTCGTAACGTTGCAGCGGGCTCCATCACGAAACGCTTAGGTTTAGATAAAGGATATCAATTTAACGAACCACTAGTTGAATTTTTTTATAAAAATGATGACTTAAATGATCCGCTAATTACTGATGACCATGTCAAACTATTAAACATTGCCAACGATGAAGAAATACAAACATTAAAACAAATGGCTAAGGATATCAATCATGTACTGATACAACTTATGGATGAAATGGATTTACAGCTTGTGGATTTCAAAATAGAATTTGGAAAAACACAAGATGGAAAAATTTTATTAGCAGATGAAATTTCACCAGACACTTGTCGTATATGGGACAAGGATTCAGGTACGAATTTTGACAAAGATGTATACAGAAATGAAACAGGCTCACTGATTGACACATATCAAACATTTTTAAATAAATTGGAGGAAGTTAAATAATGAAAACGATTGAACTTCATATTACTTTACAACCACAAGTATTAGATACTCAAGGGCAAGCATTAAATCGTGCTGTACATGACTTAGGTTATACGCAAGTCAATGATATCCGCGTCGGCAAAGTATTATATATGTCTGTTGATGAAGCTACGGATGAAGCAGTTGATAACATCATTACAACGCTTAGTGAAAAGTTATTTGCCAATACAGTCATTGAAGAATACAGCTATAAAATCGTTGATGAAAAGGAGAATGCATGATATGAAATTTGCAGTTCTCGTATTCCCTGGTTCTAATTGTGATAGAGATATGTATAACGCGGCGATTAAAACAGGTGCTGAAGCTGAATATGTAGATTATCGTGAGACATCACTTGAAGGTTTTGATGGTGTACTTATACCAGGAGGATTTTCATTTGGAGATTATTTGCGCTCAGGCGCCATGGCTAGCGTAGCCCCAGTAATTGATGAAGTTAAACGTTTAGCAAGTGAAGGTAAACCAGTATTAGGTGTATGCAATGGTTTTCAAATTTTAACTGAAATTGGCTTATTACCAGGAGCTTTACTTCATAACGATTCCCATTTATTTATTAGTAGAAATGAAACCTTAAAAATTGTTAATAATCAAACGCCTTTTACTAACTTATATGAAAACAATGATCTCGTAGTATATCCAGTAGCACATGGTGAAGGGCACTATTATTGCACTGATGACATATATGAAGAATTAGTAACCAATAACCAAATCATATTAACGTATCAAGACAATCCTAATGGCTCATATAAAGATATTGCTGGCATCGTGAATAAAGAAGGGAATGTGTGTGGTATGATGCCTCATCCAGAACGTGCACTTGAAACAATTCTTGGTACTGATAGTGGCGTAAAATTATTCGAAACAATGGTTAATAGTTGGAGGGAACAACATGTCTAAGTTTATTGAACCTAGTATTGAAGAAATTAAAGTTGAAAAATTATATCAAGATATGGGTTTAAGTGATGCTGAGTACACTAAAGTTTGTGATGTTCTAGGTAGAGAACCAAACTTTACTGAAG
Organism: Staphylococcus sp. HMSC063A07; assembly: GCF_001836955.1. Lineage (NCBI taxonomy): Bacteria > Bacillati > Bacillota > Bacilli > Caryophanales > Staphylococcaceae > Staphylococcus > Staphylococcus sp. HMSC063A07. Next base: position 181,057 of record NZ_KV830932.1, on the reverse strand, counting down.
TAGGTATATTTTCTGTTATGTGGAGTGAACATTGTTCATATAAACATTCTAAACCATTTTTAAAACAATTTCCCACTACAGGTGAGCGTATATTGATGGGACCAGGTGAAGGTGCTGGTGTAGTTGATATTGGTGATAACCAAGCGGTCGTTTTTAAAGTTGAATCACATAATCACCCTTCAGCAATTGAACCATATCAAGGTGCAGCAACTGGCGTAGGTGGGATTATTCGTGACATTGTGTCAATAGGTGCACGACCTATTAATTTATTAAACAGTTTGCGTTTTGGTGAATTATCAGTGAAACAAAATCAACGACTACTAAAAGGGGTCGTTCGCGGTATAGGTGGCTATGGTAACTGTATCGGTATTCCTACTACTGCAGGTGAAATTGAATTTGATGATCGTTATGATGGCAATCCATTAGTTAATGCGATGTGTGTAGGTATTATTGACCATGATATGATTCAAAAAGGGACGGCTAAAGGCGAAGGAAATTCAGTTATATATGTTGGTTTGAAAACAGGTCGTGATGGTATTCATGGTGCAACGTTTGCGTCTGAAGAATTGACGGAAGAAAGTGAAAGTAAACGTCCTTCAGTTCAAATTGGCGACCCTTTTGTAGGTAAGAAATTAATGGAAGCTACCCTAGAAGCAATTACATACAAAGAGCTCGTAGGTATTCAAGATATGGGAGCAGCCGGATTAACATCGTCATCGTCTGAAATGGCAGCTAAAGGTGGCAGTGGCTTAATATTAAATTTAGACCAAGTGCCGACTAGAGAACCTGGCATATCTCCTTATGAAATGATGCTTTCTGAAACACAAGAAAGAATGTTACTTGTTGTTGAAAAGGGTACGGAACAAAAATTCTTAGATTTATTTGATAAACATGAATTAGATAGTGCTGTTATTGGTGAAGTAACAAATACAGACCGTTTTGTACTTAAATATGAGGATGAAGTATTTGCAGATATTCCAGTGCAATCACTAGCTGATGAAGCACCTGTTTATGTGCTTGAAGGCGAAGAAAAGGCATATAATACTTCTAAAAATGATTATAATTCTATCAATGTTCAAGAGGTATTTGACCAGTTACTCACACATCCAACAATTGCATCAAAACATTATTTATATGAACAATATGATCAACAAGTGGGTGCCAATACAATCATTAAACCAGGTTTACAGTCTTCAGTTGTTCGTGTTGAAGGTACCCAAAAAGCGATTGCTTCTACCATTGATGGCGAAGCACGTTATGTCTTTAATCAACCATATGAAGGTGGAAAAATGGTAGTGGCAGAAGCCTATCGCAATTTAATTGCTGTTGGTGCCACGCCACTTGCAATGACAGATTGCTTAAATTATGGTTCTCCTGAGAAAAAAGAAATCTATCAACAATTAATAGATTCAACAAAAGGGATGTCAGAAGCATGTGAAATTTTAAAAACACCAGTAGTATCTGGTAATGTTTCGCTTTATAACGAAACACGTGGTACATCTATTTTTCCAACACCAGTTGTTGGTATGGTAGGGCTAATTGAAAATATCGAATATTTAAATGATTTCCATCCTCAAGCAGGACATAAATTGTACTTAGTTGGAGATACTAGGGATGATTTCGGTGGCAGTCAAATTGAAAAATTGTTATACGGCAAAGTGAATCATGAATTTGAAGCGATTGATTTAAGCGATGAAGTGACAAAGGGTGAAGCCGTTAAAAAGGCAATTAGAAATGGTGTGGCTTCACACGTACAGACTGTTGGCAAAGGTGGATTGTTAATTACTCTCGCTAGAATCAGTGCGCATTATAGTCTTGGATTAAAAGCTAAAGTAAATCTTTCAGATGCACAGTTATTCAGTGAAACGCAAGGACGTTATGTGATTGCTGTTAAAGCAGGACAAGAATTAAATATTGAGCATGCAATTGAAATAGGTCAACTTACAGATACGGATGAATTTAATGTTGCAGCTGCTCATACATCAATTTCTAAGAGAGCTTCTGATATAAAAGCACAATGGGAAGGAGCTATTGCGCAATGTTTAACTACAGTGGATTAAACGAAGAGTGTGGCGTATTTGGAATTTGGAACCATGCAGAGGCAGCTCAATTGACATATATGGGATTGCATAGTTTACAACATCGCGGTCAAGAAGGCGCTGGAATTGTTGTCACAGATGGTAACACATTAAAAGGTGAACGTGGTGTAGGGCTGTTAACTGAAGCAATCAAAGAAGTGCAAATGGAACAATTAAAAACAGGTCGTAACGCTATAGGTCATGTACGTTATGCAACATCAGGCAATAAAGGTATCGAGAATATTCAACCATTTCTCTATCATTTTTATGATATGAGCGTTGCAGTATGTCATAACGGAAATTTGATCAACGCACAATCATTACGACAATACTTAGAAAAGCATGGGGCAATATTTCATTCGTCTTCAGATACTGAAGTGATTATGCATTTAATTCGTAGAAGTAAAGCACCAACATTTGAAGAAGCACTAAAAGAAAGTCTACGCCAAATTAAAGGTGGTTTTACCTTTACGATTTTGACGAAGGATGCTTTATATGGTGCAGTTGATCCTAATGCCATTAGACCATTAGCGGTCGGAAAAATGCAAGATGGAACTTATATATTAGCAAGTGAAACATGCGCTATTGATGTTTTAGGTGGAGAATTTATCCAAGATGTTCACGCAGGAGAATATGTCGTTATCAATGACGAAGGTATAAAAATAAAATCATATACAAAACACACAAGTACTGCGATTTCAGCAATGGAATATATTTATTTTGCGCGTCCAGACTCTACAATAGCTGGTAAGAATGTGCATGCAGTTCGTAAAGCTTCTGGAAAGAAATTAGCTCAAGAAAATCCTGTAGAAGCAGATATGGTTATTGGTGTACCTAATTCATCATTATCAGCAGCTAGTGGCTATGCTGAAGAAAGCCAGCTGCCTTATGAAATGGGATTAGTTAAAAATCAATATGTCGCTAGAACGTTCATCCAACCAACTCAAGAATTGAGAGAACAAGGGGTACGTGTCAAACTATCAGCTGTCAAAGACATTGTAGAAGGTAAAAAAATTATTTTAGTCGATGACTCAATTGTACGTGGCACAACTATTAAACGTATAGTCAAAATGCTCAAAGATTCCGGTGCTAAAGAAGTACATGTAAGGATCGCATCACCAGAATTTATGTTTCCAAGCTTTTATGGTATTGATGTTTCAACTACTGCTGAGTTGATTTCAGCGAGTAAATCACCTGAAGAAATTTGTGACCATATAGGTGCCGACTCATTAGCCTATTTAAGCGTTGATGGTTTAATAGAAGCTATTGGCTTAGACTATGATGCGCCATATAGTGGTCTATGTTTAGAAAGTTTTACAGGTGATTATCCAGCTGGTTTGTATGATTATGAAGAAAATTATTTTAAGCACTTGAGCCCACGACAAAAAGCATATATCGAGAATCACCAACACTATTATGATCGAGAGGGAAATAAAAATGTCTAAAGCTTATGAACAATCTGGAGTAGATATAGAAGCAGGATATGAAGCAGTAGAAAGAATGTCAGCACATGTAAAGCGAACACTACGAAAAGAAGTCTTAGGTGGCTTAGGTGGTTTTGGTGCGACATTTGACTTATCACAATTGCAGATGACAGCGCCTATGCTTGTGTCAGGTACAGACGGTGTAGGAACAAAGTTAAAGTTAGCTATCGATCATGACAGACATGACACCATTGGAATTGATGCCGTAGCCATGTGTGTGAATGACATTCTTACAACTGGAGCAGAACCATTATATTTTTTAGATTATATTGCGGCAAATAAAGTTGTTCCAGAAGTTATTGAGCAGATTGTAAAAGGAGTCAGCGAAGGATGTCAACAAACAAATACCGCACTGATTGGTGGTGAAACCGCGGAGATGGGAGAAATGTATCATGAAGGTGAGTATGACTTAGCTGGCTTTGCTGTCGGTGCTGTTGAAAAAGCAGAATACATTGATGGCTCAAATATAAAAGCAGGTCATGCAATTATTGGTTTAGCTTCTAGTGGGATACATTCAAATGGTTATAGCTTAGTACGTAAATTAATTAAACAGACTGACATTGATTTATACGATGACTTCAATGGTCAAACATATTTAGATACATTCTTAACACCTACGCGACTCTATGTGAAACCGATACTTGATTTAAAAGATAAAGTAACAATCATGGGGATGAATCATATCACTGGTGGTGGATTTTATGAAAATATTCCTAGAGTGTTACCTGATGGTTTAGCTGCGCAAATTGATGTGAATACATTCCCAACACCTCCTATTTTTGACTGGTTACAACAACAAGGACAAATTTCTACGGATGAAATGTATAACATTTTTAATATGGGAATAGGGTATACGGTCATCGTTAGTCAAGATGACATTGCTAAAGCACTAGATGTCCTAAAAAAACACGATGTCCCTGCTTACCACATAGGCAATGTTATAGAAGATGCACATGTGCCTATTTATCTCAAGGGGGTAGAATAGTGACTAAGGTAGCTATTTTTGCCTCTGGGTCGGGCAGTAATTTCGAAAATATTGTTTTAAAAGTGGATAAAGGAGAACTCAACAATATAGAAATTACTTCACTTTATACTGATCATCTCGATGCGTATTGTATTGAACGCGCAAAACAGTTAAAGGTAGCAGTTAATATCAACGAACCAAAAGATTTTGACTCAAAATCTGCCTATGAACACCATTTGATTCGTTTACTAGAGCGTGAAGAAGTGGAATGGATTATTCTCGCAGGTTATATGAGGCTAATTGGTCCTGATTTGTTAGATGCATACGAAGGTAAGATTTTAAATATTCATCCATCATTATTGCCAAAATATAAGGGGAAAGATGCTATTGGTCAGGCTTTTAATAGTGGTGATAATGTTACAGGATCAACAGTTCATTATGTTGATAGTGGCATGGATACGGGAGAAATTATTGAACAAAGACAATGCGAGATCAAACCGGATGATACCAAAGAAAATTTGGAAGAACGAGTCAAACAATTAGAATATGAACTTTATCCTAGTGTTATAGCTAAGGTTATTAAATAAGGAGTTAAGTTAATCATGAAAAAAGCAATTTTAAGTGTTTCAAATAAAAGTGGCATTGTGGAATTTGCTAAAGCATTAAGTGATTTAGACTATGAATTATATTCAACCGGTGGAACTAAACGTGTACTAGAAGAAGCAAACGTTCAAGTTAACTCAGTTTCTGATTTAACTCAATTTCCTGAAATTATGGATGGACGAGTTAAAACATTACATCCTGCTGTGCATGGAGGTATCTTGGCCGATCGGGATAAACCTGAACATCTTGAACAATTAGCAGCTCAGCACATTGATTTAATCGATATGGTTGTTGTTAATTTATATCCTTTTCAAAATACCGTAGCTCGTCCAGATGTTACAGAAGAGGAAGCGATTGAAAACATAGATATTGGTGGGCCAACCATGTTACGCGCCGCAGCAAAAAACTTTAAACATGTAACAACGATTGTTCATCCATCAGATTACAATGAAGTTATTGATCGTATTAAAGCGCATCGTTTAGACGAAAATTTTCGTAAAGCATTAATGATAAAAGTGTTTGCTCATACAAATGAATATGATCATGCGATTGTTAGTTTCTTTAAAGGAGCCAGTGAACAATTAAGATATGGTGAAAATCCTCAACAATCTGCACGTTTTGTACGTACATCAAGTAGTAAACATACCATTGCTGGTGCGAAACAGTTACATGGTAAAGCATTAAGTTTCAATAATATTAAAGATGCAGATTCTGCTTTATCATTAGTAAAGAAATTTAAAGAGCCAGCTGCTGTTGCTGTTAAACATATGAACCCATGTGGCGTAGGAATTGGTGAAAATATAGAAATCGCATTTAAAAATGCTTACGATGCAGATAATCAATCCATTTTCGGAGGGATTATTGCTTTAAATAGAACGGTCACTGCAGAATTAGCTGAGACATTGCATGCTATCTTTTTAGAAGTAGTCATTGCGCCAAGATTTACAGATGAAGCCTTAGATATTTTGACAAAAAAGAAAAATATACGGTTATCAGAAATTGCTATGACAATTGATAAACGTGAAGAAGAATTTGTCTCTGTTTCAGGTGGTTACTTAGTGCAAGACAAAGATAATGATGAAATTACAAAAGAGGATATGAAAGTTGTAACGCATGCAGTACCTACTGATGATCAATGGGATGCCATGCTGCTAGGTTGGAAAGTCATTCCTTCCGTAAAAAGTAACGCGGTCATCTTAAGTAATTCCAAACAAACAGTTGGTATTGGTGCTGGACAAATGAATCGTGTAGGTGCTGCAAAGATTGCTTTAGAACGTGCAATTGAAATCAATGATAATGTGGTGATGGTATCAGATGGGTTCTTTCCAATGGATGATACAGTAGAATTAGCAGCGCAACATGGCATTAAAGCAATAATACAACCAGGTGGTTCAATTAAAGACCAAGATTCTATCGACATGGCAAACAAATATGGTATAGCGATGGTAATGACAGGAACTCGTCATTTCAGACATTAAACTAATAGGAAGGGAGAAATATATGAACATTCTAGTTATTGGTTCGGGCGGAAGAGAGCATGCATTAGTCTCAAAGCTCAATACGTCACCACTTGTCAATCATATAGATGTGATACCTGGAAATGATGCGATGAGTCAAATTGCTGATATTCATAAAGATATTGCAGAAAGTGACCACCAGCAAATTTTAAAATTTGCTCAAGCACATCAAATTGAATGGATCATTATAGGTCCTGAACAACCATTGATAGATGGCTTGTCAGATTTACTAAGACAACATGGATTTAAGGTGTTTGGTCCCAATCAGGATGCTGCACAAATTGAAGGTTCAAAATTATTTGCTAAGCAATTAATGGAGAAATATCATATACCAACAGCAGAATATAAAGAAGTAAATAGTAAAAGTGAAGCATTAACTTACGTAAAAGATTGTGAGTTACCGATAGTCATTAAAAAAGACGGTTTAGCAGCAGGTAAAGGTGTCATTATTGCGGAAACTAGAAAAGATGCTATTGCAGCAGTAGAAGAACTGTATCCCAAAGCGCAAGGTAAAGTTATCTTTGAAGCGTTTTTAGAAGGTGAAGAATTTTCATTAATGACCTTTATTAATGGTGATTATGCTGTACCGTTTGATTGCATTGCGCAAGATCATAAGCGTGCTTATGATAATGATAAAGGACCTAATACAGGGGGTATGGGTGCCTATTGCCCAGTACCACATATTTCTGAAGAGGTACTAAGTCAAACCAACAAAGATATTGCGCAACCTATAGCCAAAGCAATGAAACTGGAAGGCTATCATTACTTTGGTTTACTCTATATTGGTGCAATACTAACTTCTGAAGGTCCAAAAGTGATTGAATTTAATGCGCGTTTTGGTGATCCTGAAGCACAAGTATTACTTGCACATTTAGAAAGTGATTTAATGGCGCAAATTATCGCTTTAGCAAATAAGGAACCGATTCATTTTCAATGGAAACCAGGTTTCGTTGTTGGAGTAATGTTGGCTTCACAAGGTTATCCTGGTACTTATGTTAAAGGGCACAAAGTTTCTGGATTTACTTTAGATAATTCTTATTTTGTAAGTGGTTTAACAAAGGACGAAGCGGATTTCGTGACATCAGGCGGACGTGTCATTTTAGCCATTGGTGAAGGTCAGACAATACAGCAGGCACAACATGAAGCATACCAAAAGGTCAAGCACATAAAAAGTGACAATCTATTTTACCGACGTGATATCGGTAATAAAGCAATTGCTAAAGAAAATTAATGATTAATAATGTGAATTCAGTTTGGGATATCATTATGTTTTAGGCTATGAACTATATATTTTGTCAAGAGTTGACTGAAAATACGCTGATACCAAGCTTGTTTCAATCCTAGTCAACCTTGCCGAGGCAGGACTAGAATTCATAATGAATGCTGTTCCGCTCCCTCATAAAATAAACAGTTTGAGACAGCACTCTAGGAATGCGAAATCGTATAATATGGCGTTTTGAATATAAAGAAGCACAAAGATGATTTATGTCAAACCATCTTTGTGCTATTATTTTGGGATT